>JAYUVA010000513.1:0-3008 GCA_043754375.1 Candidatus Kuenenia sp.
AGGAGTTTCACAAGGCCTCGACCGCGGAAAGATTCTGCAACTGACAGCCAACTCCAGTGCGCACCGCGAAACGAATTCGAAGCAGCTTCAAATGAACAGGGAACTCCCAACAGCACGGCAGCCAGTGTTTCTCCCTTGTAGACTGCCAGTCTTCGGTCGGGTTCACCTGCCCGGCGGCTGAATTGCCAGTCAAAGTAAGTTTGCGACCAAACCGGAAAAGTCATTCGACCGGCATAGGCACTTGACCAGCTCGACTCAACAAAGCTCTGCAGCACACGATTGTCGAGGGCGGTTTGAACAACAAAGTTTTGAGTCGTGTTCATGGAGGTCACAGTACCAGAAGCTGGTTGCAGCTCCACTGGGCCGCATCTATCATATCGCGAGGAGTTCCGAAATGACTACGCAGGAAGTGTACAGTTCGACAGGCGTAACAGGCTATGATCATCAGAGCTGTTGGCAGAAAGACGGGCAATTTCATCGCCGGATGGGAATTGCGGCCACGTGTTCCAAGTGACCAAAGTGTGGCAGCCGGGAAGTGATTCATGGCAGGACAAAACCATTTCCGTTCTTGTACTGATGGCATTGCGGCGTAACCTGGAAACGAATGATTTCGTTCAGCGTTTGGTCGATCCGGATTTTGGGTGAACAGGACTATGGGAACGGGAGAGTTTGCCGCACTGACAGCGGCGGCATTGTGGGCGTGCTCCAGCCTCATTTACAGTCGCACCAGGCTCTCCGCGTGGCAGATTAATTTCGGCAAAAATATTTTGGCCTCACTGATTCTGTGGCTGCACCTGAGCATTCTGACGTTGCTGACCGGACGATCAATGTTCGAAGCCGACAGGCGCACCTGGATTTTGCTCGCTATCAGCAGCTTTGTAGGAATCGTGATCGGGGATACTTTTTATTTTCGCAGTCTGCAGATTCTGGGACCACGCCGTGCGCTGATCGTGTCAACCACTTCGCCGGTGTTTGCGACGATCGTAGGCTGGATTGGGCTCGGCGAGTCGCTGGCGATTGTCAGTCTGCTGGGAATATTTCTGACATTGACTGGAATCACGATCGTGATCGCGGAACGCGGGACTGCGGAAGAGACCTCGGACCATATGCCCGCGTCGATGACTCATGGCGTTGTCATGGGGCTGTTGGGGTCAATTTGTAATGCGGTCGGAGCCACATTCAGCCATTTGGGAACTGTCGGCAGTGAAACGCTGTCTGCCTCAGGCTGCGATCCGCTTGAGGCAACCGTCATTCGAGTTTGTGTGGCGGCCGCTTCTTCAATTGCGGCTGGACTTGCCACGGGGGCTCTGATCAGGACAGCCCGCCGGTCGTTTGATTGGTCGATACTCAAGTCTTACCTGCCAGCAGTGATCTGCGGGCCATGGCTGGGAATCTGGATGAGTCAGATTGCGTACAGGCAGTGTCAGCTCGCGATCGCCATCACTCTGACCTGCACCACGCCCCTGTTTGTTGAGCCCGAGCGGAGGTTGGACCGCGCAGACGTTGTGATGAGTTCGAAAAACCGTTGCGGCGTCGTTTCCATTCAAAGCGCGTGAGCAACAACGCCGTTGAAGGGAGCTTTGCGTTTCCACATCCAGTAGACGGCGCGTCCGAGTTTGATGGCCAGCAGCGTGTTGGCGCGTGCCTTGTTGTGTTGCTTTTCGATGCGTTCGGCAAAGGCTTTGGCCTGCGGGCACTCGCGTTTCAGTAGTGTGATGGCTTCGCAGATCGATTCCGCAGTAGTATTCGTGCTGTTGTTAGTAGAATTTCATCGTGTTCTTTCCTGAGTGAGTGAGCCTGAGCCACGAATCAGTCGGTTAGCAAACGCCAACCTTCAGTCAACGGTATCGACCGTATTGGACCGGTTCGCTCGCGCTGGCAAGGACATGATGAGTATCAAAGCGTTCAACCGGAGTTTCCGTCCATCGTTTCCCACTAAACACGTCAACCGTCGGCAACACCGGCTACGGTCGGATTGATTCTGTCTTCTGGGACGACCTGCTGAAAGACTATGGCTGCTCTGGCGGTGAGTACGCCATGGAAGCGGATGCCTTTGCTCGATTCAAGTCGCTGGCTCAGCAACACGATGTCACGTTTGAAGCGCAACCATACGACGGTGATGACTCGCTCATGGTCGTGGAGATCGATCATCAGTTTTTGATTGACGTCGATGATGATTGAGCGTTACCTGTGTGACTCCGAAGAACTGAAGGCACAGTTTTGTGACAACTTTCTGGCGGGTCTGCGACGTCTGCATGCGAGCGGAGAACTCAAGCTCAACGGCGACTGGGAACATCTCCAATCCAAAGCCGCGTTCAACGACTGGCTGAAGCCGCTGGAATCCGTCACATGGGTGGCGTACATCGCACCGCCGCCCTACGACAGTTGTCCGCCGGAGCAGATGGCGAAGTACTGGCTCGGTATCTCACCGGAGGCCCGATTTCCGACCGCCGCATCGTGTCGCATGAAAACGGTTTCGTGACTTTTCTGGCGCGAGTCGGCAAGACCACCGGCGGCGATGATGAGGTCGAATCGATCAGGCTGCGTGGTGCAGAATTCGTGCGTCGCTGGTGTCTGCACATTCTGCCGAAAGGCTACACGAAGACACGTCGCTTCGGCGGTTACTGGAACGGTCGCCGTGAAGCATACATCGCCGAATGCCGCGAGTTGCTGGCTGCGGCTGGTGTCGAATCTTCCGCGCCACCCGCACTGGTATCGAGATGACTGAAACGCCTCGCGACAACCTGATGCATCGGAAGTTCGTGCCTGTTCTTCAAGCAGTCCGAACGACTTCTCGCTGCGGATGGCGTTCAAATTTGAGCGATTCGCCACTTCTAAGGCAAGTCCCGGAAATAAAAATACCCGTTTTGACGTACAAAATTGGCAGCAGAAGCGGCGCGGCCGCGCCGCTGCCAATTTTTCCCCTGCGACGGCGAATTTGAGCGTCAATCGGGTTTTGCTCTACGTCCGGCAAATGGACTCCCATTGTATTGGAAGGTTGTCTATCC
>JAYUVA010000514.1:0-7876 GCA_043754375.1 Candidatus Kuenenia sp.
GAGATTCTGGAAAGCGACAGATCCTGGGGGCGTTCAGGCTGTCCGTGACTTATTTCCGTGCGATTCATTCGGTTGTCCCACATTCGGTTGTCTCCCTGCGTCGCATGAAATGGACAACCGAATGGGGACAACCGAATGGGGACAACCGAATGGGGACAAAATAGCCGGAAACACTTCCGTACAAAAACCGCGTGCTCTACTGCACGCGGTTGGCATTGGCTCGTTGAACCGCGTGCGCAGCGGGCCGCGATTGTTCTATTTGAAATTTCGTATTTGAGATTTGAAATACCCAGCGCGGGGCGTTGCCCACGCGGTTAAACGAATGTGCCATCCTCAACCCCGTGCGGTATAAACTTCGCCCTCGCCAAGTGTCGGCCTGGGTGCCGGGCAAATCGCGAAGTAGCCGTCAAGCTCCGTCGTGAAGAGCCTCGAACTGGGCCACATGAATGGAGCCCCCGCGCAGATTATCCTACAGCCCAAAGCAACGGGGCTGATCCTGGAACAATGTCTCGGTTGATGAATGTCGATTGACAAATGCTCATCACGGCGGAGCGTGATGGCTACTTTGGGTTGCGGGCGAAGCCCGCGTTGGGACATCCGTGGTCAAAACAATCTGCGATTAGAAAGACAACTGCTTCCGCAATACGCTGCACAAAACTTCCTCGTGCTGCGTACATTCAGAGTACTGGTCGCACAGAAGAAAACTATGAAAATGCTTGTCCTCTGTGTTGAAAGTTCGCGCAGAGGCTTAAAGGGAATAGATCGCCTGTTGAGTTATCCGCGTCTTTGCGCCTTCGCCTGACATTTCTTACAAGCTGGACGTTCTTGTCTGGCGCAAACGGACTTCGGATCTCTCACGGCAGATCGTGTCCGCGAAGGACGTGGTTCATTGCCAGTGATGTCACCAGCGTCGTCACCGCCACAGTCGTACCTGACTCGTGATCAGCCGGGTAGACCTGCTGCATCGCACTCGCCCTTGCGGCCAGGTGTTGCACGAGTCGCCGAGTCGTCTCGGGAAAATGGCCCGTCCAGCGGTACACGTTCGCCACCAGGTCACGCTCCAATTTCAGGATCAGATCGCCTGCCGAACGGCGTGGCGCATCTGTTGCATGATTCTCCGGTGAACCGAAGTCCTCGAAGATCACCTGCAGCGCTTCGTCGAGGCCCGGAGGGAATGGATCTTCCTCTGCAGCGGCGTGGAGGCGATAGAAATCCTCCAGCGTTGCCGAAAGTGAACTGACATCTTCATCGTGATCGGTGGCAGTGACCAGCGGATCGCGTTCATTGATCATCGCCATCGTGCGATCACAGTATTCCAGCTTTGCCAGGGCATCGGGCCAATTGGCATAAACGGCGCGCCAGTCACGCCCCGGGGTCATCCAGACCGCGAACGTTTCCGACCAGTCCTCATCGGGATGCTTTTGAGCGTACCAGCCAGGCAGATGCCATACGAAGCGCTGACTGAACGGCTCGGGGCGATACTCTTCCAAATAGGGCTGCGACATCGAACCAAACAGTCTGATCCAGTCTGCCTCGTCGTACAGACGGTATGCGTAATTCACAACATGCCCCATTTCGTGACGCAAGTAACGTAGTAGCTCTGCCCGACCCACGCCTTCCAGATGTCCCACGTTTCGGGCGTGCATATCGACCAGTGCCGGCTGCGCAAGATAGAAGGGAATGCCGATCGAAATACTTTCAAACGGAACTCCCCATTCCGTGGACAAATAAAAATCCGGCTGCAAGCGTCGAATCCCAATCCGCTCCAGTTCTCGCCGAAACTCGGTGATTAACTCGTTCAGTGGCGTGTTGGTGATCGTCAAGCCCAGATCGCGAATGGGCTTGGCGATAAATCGGTTCTCTTGAAACGGCGATGCATCAGTCACGTTCCCTACTTTCCATTGTGAAGGCGACAATCCATCGAAAAGTACTATGAGAGAGGCGAGTTGAGAAGCCTGTCAGCATTTCCTGCAGCATTATTTTCAATGTGCTGATTGGCACATGGTGGCGCGCAATCGCGCGGTCCCGGTATGCGCTGCGCTCCGAACGACCATACATTGACGACACTCAAATTCACTGGCAACACTCAAATTCACTGGCAACTCCAGGCGGGCTCAGTGCCGAGACGCAAAAGTCTATTGACATGAGAGCCACGAAATCCGTCCAAAATCGCCCGTAAAGCTTCAGGGATCGTGAAGTCAGCAGCGTGAGGATTCTGAGTGTGTAAGCCCTGCGTGCCGCATATCCACAGTCGATGCATCAGTCAGGCCATTTGGCCAAAGGGGTGTGGCATTGCATTTGCATATCATGGTTGCTGAGACAGGAAACCATGCACTTTCCGGCCTTGGATCCGGTGCAAGCCGCGTGTGAAGTCTCCGCTTTAACTAAGGATTATTAAAATGCTTGGAACCATTCTACTTGTGATTCTGATCCTGATGCTTCTGGGAGCAGTTCCTGCATGGCCTCACAGCAGAAGTTGGGGTTACGGACCGAGCGGTGGTCTGGGGTTGGTCGTGCTGATCATCGTCATTCTACTGCTCATGGGCCGCATTTGATTGAGTAGCAAAGTTGCGTCGAGGTTCGCCCCGATGTGGTGATTTGGAAGATCTGGATGACGCCTTTAACGAAGCGTCACGTGAGATTTGATGGATTGTTTTTAACCGGACTTGAATTACCTCAGGAATCAGGAGTTGCAGTCATGAGTGGCAAGACAGATAAAGTGAAGGGCCGAATTAAGGAAGCCGCAGGAGCATTGACCGGGAACGACAAGCTGCGCGAGCAAGGCAAGACAGACCAGGCAGTCGGGGAGGCCAAGGAGGCTGTGCAGAAGGTTGCCGACAAAGTGAAGAACGCTGTAAAAAAAGCGATCGGATAAGGGAAGGATCACGATCTTCAGGGCCATTGGGCGTCAGCCCGCTGGTATGCGGTTTCTGCACGACCTGGAATCGCAAAGTACCGGGAAACTGATGCATCCCGCTCGCCATAGAATTCGTCTCACGACGACAAAGTCTTGAACGTTGGCTGAACAGAGCTAGATGCAAGAGTGCATGCTACCTGAAGGAGCTCAGGCCATGAAACGGGATTGGATGAATACCGATGGGCGGCAATTGAGCGGCAAGCGAGATGGCCCAGGGCCAAAGCCGACGAACGAAGATCTGAACGTGGCGGAAGAGCGGGAACAAATTGCCGGGATGATTAAGCAGTCTGGCGATACAGGAGATGAGGCGGAAACAGAAACAGGCAGGTTTATATCCGGCCTGCCGCCTCATCAAGTCCTGGAGAAATTAATCTCTGTTCGCGCGCAGCTTGATGCCGCCGTGGAACATCATGCTCAATCAGGGCGAGTTTCCAGGTATGCTGCGGTCGATTGCGTGCGCAGAGAGGATCCCTGGTAACCTCAGCAGATGAAGTACGGGTGGCAGACAACATGTGCAGCAAAGTCTTGCTGCACTCTAAAGTGAATCTGGTCGCGGGTGTCGGGTGCAACTCCTCAGAACTTGTGATTGAAAGGATACGACAAATGCTTTGGACAATCTTTGTTATACTACTGATCCTGTGGTTGCTGGGAATGGTGACTTCGACCACGCTTGGCGGCTTTATCCATTTACTGCTCATTATCGCCATTGTCGTGGTGTTGCTCAGAGTCATTCAGGGAAGACGGCCCGTCTAAAAAATCGGGGGCGGCGACAACATGAAGTCGGTAACGGACGACATTGATGTCTTTGCAATTCCTGGCTTCCGCGAGCCGGTGAACTGCTTCACTCATTTCGTGGCTTTTCCATCCTGAGTTTCTACCCGATCCGCCAGGGCTGCGGGAGTTAGCTCCGCACAGCGAGCCTCGGCGTCATGGTATTTTCCTCCGTATTCCTGCTCTGCATGGGTACTGTGTATCACTTGCCGGGGCCGGGCACCGGACGTGACATTATGCGTCAATTGGACATCGCGGGTGTCTTTGCGCTGATTGCCGGGACAATGACCCCGATTCATGCAATCCTCGACAGAGGCTTTAAACGCTGGGCGTGATTACTCGTGGTCTGGTCAGTCTGCCATGACAGGCATTGCGCTGAGGACGGTTTTCTCGGAAGCCCTTCCATCCGGAGTTGGGATCGGCATCTTCCTTCTGTGCGGATGGTCCGGACTGATCACATGCATCTTGCTCTGGAGGCGATACGGCTTTTGTTTCGTCAAACCGTTGTTTTGGGGAGGTGTCGCATACTCGGTCGGTGCTGTTGTTCTGGGTCAGAATTGGCTCATCATCATTCTTGGGGTCGTCGGTGCGCATGAGGTGTGGCACGTGGCCGTCCTTATCGGACTGGGCCTGCACTGGAGGTTTGTGTTCCAATTCGCTCACGGACCTCCTGATGCGCCGTCTCCTGCTTTGAGCGCGTCCCGGTATGACGGGCACTGCGGTGCAAAGGAGAGCGCGCCGATGCAACAGTGTAAGCACGATTTCAGGCACTCAGACCGACTTCCACGCCTCGGCCGGAAATTCTGGCTCCGACTTCTCGGACAGACTCTAAGTTTCCTGGCGTGGTAAGGTGATCACAAACTCAGCGCCACCGGTGGAAGCCGCCCCGAGAGCGATCTGCCCGCCATGAGCTTCGACGATCCGCCTCACGATCGCCAGACCTAATCCCGTCCCGCTCGATTTCGTGGTGTAAAAGGCATCGAAAACTTTCTGCTGTTGTTCCTCAGTGAGCCCTGGTCCATTGTCTCGGATGCTAACGCAAAGTGCTGGATTCCCTCGCATGGTCTCTTCACAACATCGCATCTCGATGCGCACAGGATCGCAGGTCGCGGCCAGCGAGTTCTCCAGCAAATTGCGAAAGACCTGATGCAGACGCTGGGCATCGACCGCACACTGCAGATTCACACCGACCGCGGTTTCCAGAAATTCGACGTCCCTGCCTTCCCTGATTGGTGCCAGATCGGCCCAGACCATCCGCCAGATCGTTTGAAGATCGCAGCATTCGCGGTTGAGTTGTATGGGTGCCGTATAATGGCGAACCTCTTCCAGTAATTGGCAGACTGCGTCGTTCGCCCCTTCGATGTGACCGAGACTCTTGAGCGCTTCCGGCTGGTCCCGCAGTCCACATCGCAACAATTCAACGTGCATCTGGATACGCTGCAGATAATTGCGGGTTTCGTGAGCCAACACGGCGACCATCTCTCCGACCGCAGCGAGACGTTCCGCCTGCATCGCCCGCCGCTCGGCCTGTTTCAATTGAGACAGGCGCGAGAGACAGGCGCGCATCGCGTGGGGATTGACAGGTTTGAGAAGGTAGTCAGAGGCACCATTTCGTAAAGCGGCGATCGTGCTGTCCAGGTCGGCATAACCGGTGACGATGATGACAGCTGAATCCGGAGCTAAGGCTATTAATTGGGGCAACACGTCCTCGGCGTAACCATCCGGCAATTTGCGGTCGAGCAGGATCGCGAGGATGTGCGACCAGTCAGAGCGGTTCAGCATTTCGCCAATCGTGCCAGCCGTCTCAACACGGTAGTTGTCGAGACTGAGCACACGACGAAGCCCGTTCACCATGTCAGGCTCATCATCGACAATCAGGATCGTGTCTTGCAGTACCATGGAGAATTTCACAGTTCGGAGGGCTTCTTCGGCTGACACATCAGGCGGCGTAATGTGCCAACCAGATTATCGACGTCAAAAGGCTTTGTGATGCAACCGCTGGCGCTCATCGCCAAACCTTGTTCCATTTCCGGGTGCATCTCCGAGTGGCCGCTCATCAGCATGACTAACGCTGTGGGATTGCGCTGCTTGACTTGCCGCAGCACATCCAGGCCGCTTCTGCCACTCAGATTCATATCGAGCAGTACCATTGCTCGGGGTCGCTTTTCAAAGATAGCGATGGCCTGTTCCAGGTCGGCGGCCCGATGCACGTCGAACTCCCTGGCCACGAGAGCGCGGGTGAGCGACTGAAGAAAGTCCGGCTCGTCATCGACCACCAGCACCGGTCGTGTAACGGCCGTATATTCGATCAGCTTACAGACTTCTTCCAGGTCCAGCGGTTTTGACAGCACTTCCGTGGGCCCTTCGTCGCGTGCCTCGTCCATCAGTTTGGTGAAGCCAGTCATCAGAATGACGAACACATTGGGCGCGATGGCACGAATCCGGCGAAAGGCTTCGACGCCATCAGTCCCGGGCATGCAAACATCCATCAGGACGCCGTGCGGTTCGCGCTGACGAACGTACTCAACGGCTGCTTCGCCGCTTCCGACCGTCGCCACGTCGAAACCACGCAGTTTCAGAATGCGTGCCAAACCTCGGAGCATATCCGGCTCGTCATCCACGATCAGCAGCGAGAGCGACGGCGAATCATTCATACTTCAATTTCCCTGGGTTCAGGAGCGGGGAGCTTCAATCGAAACGTTGCGCCGCAGCCTGGCACACTGCGGACCTCCAGACTTCCGTGATTTAATTCGGCATATCGCCGCGAGACAGCCAGGCCAAGACCGATTCCTTTGATCTTTCGGGAGAATAAAGGCTCAAATATTTTTTCCAGATCGGTGGCGGCGATGCCCGGTCCACTGTCCGTGACTTCCAAAATAACATAATTCTCCTGATGCATGGCGCGTAGCTTCAACTCACCACCTTTCGGCATCGCGTCAAAGGCGTTGAAAATGAGATTGACAATGATCTGGACGATTTGCCCTTTATCTGCCCTGCATACGACATCGTCCTGCCCGACAGGATGCAGAAAGTTTACGGCGGCGGGGATTTCAATGCGAGAGAGTGCTTCGTCGATGGCGGCGGTTACCGGGAACTCCGATTCCTGACGTTTAGGTTCACGCACATAGTCAAGCAACTCGCTGACCAGCCGATTGGAAGTTGCCAGTCCCCGCTCCAGTTCGTCGAATGCGTCTTTGGCATCCTGGCTGAGTTCCTTCTGTGAGACCCGCAGGAAGTAAGCTGAGTTACGGATGATTCCCAGCGGGTTGCGCAGTTCATGTGCCACGCCACCAGCCAACTCGCCAATCGTCGATAGCCGCTTCACGCGATCCTGCCGTATGAGAAACTCCGTCTGGTATGCATCCTCAATGACCGCGAGATCAAGATCGATCATCTTGTTGAGTGCACGCACAGCCAGTGGAAGCTGCTTGGCGTCAATGCCGGGCGATGAGTAGAGGGCCTGAATCAAACCCGTGCGGAGGCGGGACATCGCGGCGTTCGTATAAACCTGCGGCAATCCAATATCCACATGACGCCAGCCGACCTTCCAGCGACGGGCAACATATTCCCGGTCGCAAGGTCCGGCCAACAAATCCCCCACCCACGCGAGTAGGGTCCCCTTGAGACGCTCGACTTGCGCCGGCCCGCCCGTGATCACTTTGTTCGCTTGCGGATGCCGCTGAATCTCGGCGTAAAAATCATCAATGAGCGGCCCAAGATGTGGTTTGAGAAGGTCGGCGACCGACCGGACCTGTTCCGCATCGTCCTCGCTCCAGCCGACGTAAGCCTGCAAGTCGCGATAGAGTTCGTAGATCTTGTCGAGGTGCATGCAATACTTGCTTTCGGGGCAGCGCTGTCCATACCGTCGCTGCGATCTATCGACCCAGTCCGGCTGCTTTGATCGGCAGAGACTCCGCCAGTAGACTTAAACACGAAACCAAATCATTGGCGAAAATCGACTCTCTTACTTTCCTGGGTCTTCACGGCTGAAATGTACAGGAACACAAGCAAATTTCCAGCAACACGTGTTCTACAGGATGGAACGGCGGAATCCACCTCGGTGGAAATGGCGGTCACTTTGATTTGCGTATATGCAAACCTTCGGTATATATCATCTACTGTCTACTCGCCAAGCTGACTTCTCAGTCCAAGGCTGATCGCACTCGCAGTAGAGATGCAATGCTGTTT
>JAYUVA010000515.1:0-2725 GCA_043754375.1 Candidatus Kuenenia sp.
GGTCGTGATGAAACTATTAACCAAGTCAGCTGCCGACCGGTTTGAGTCTGTGGAACAGATCGCGCAGATCCTGGAAGAATGTCTCGCCCATGTGCAGCAACCGGATGTTTTTCGTTTGCCGCAGATTGTGCGGGATCTGCGTCCGGAAAAGGAGCCGCCGCGATTCCGGAGTACCTGGCTCTTACGAGCCATCGTGGTCCTTGGTGCAGTTGTTGCTGCTGTCGTGATGATTTTCAAGCCGCCCCCGCCGCAGCAGGAATCAACCGTTTTCGATCCGATACCATCGGAAGTCTCCGGACCGATGAATTCCGGGGTTGCAATCCCCTGGGACGACGGCGTTGATCAGAACCTTCAGCAGCTCGGCACTGAAGTTGAAACGTTGTTTGAGGAAACAAAGTAGCCATCACGCTCCGCCGTGATGAGCCTTCAATCTGGCCCGTAACTAAACCACCCCAACCTGCCCGACAACCAACGTTACCGATGTCGTCTCGAATCCACCCCGAATCATCAGCCATGTTTAAGAACAAGGCTTCGTCTCGACGGAGCGAGACGGCTACATTCGTCAAATCCACCACTCATCAGGAGAACCAAATATGAACACTCAAATTATCCAACCGATCATTGCCGCATGGCTGGTCCTGGCACCAAGTTCGATTCAAGCGTGGCAAGATGCCGGACCTGCTGGCGGTAACACGACGGAAAGCACCGCGACAACTCCACTGGACCAATTCGCATCCTCACAAGTCGCGCCGGGCGTTCTCAACAAACAGGTTCAAACGGATCGAGTCGTGCAAGGCGGGGCGATCATGATCACGTGGTCCGAAAACAACGACGAACTTCGAGGTTTCAGCAATTCGTTGGGCGAGTGGGAGATACTCAAAATTGACAAGCAGGACAGCATTATTCCAATCCTGTCCAACCACGTGTCTGCCGTTCGCGTTGGCGACTCGATCGCTGGCTTCAGTGGCGTTAAAGGCTGGTGGGATGTCATCCCGTTGAGCAAAGATTCTGCCGCACAGCCCACTGTTTCGGGCGACCTTGTTCAGATTGAAGACAACGGACATCTTTACACGTTTGCAGCTGCCAAAGGTCGTTGGACATCACCGACGGATCCCGAGTTGAAACCAGCGACAGCTGAGGTTAGTGGAAGCACCATATCCATGCTTCAAGCGGGAATGACGTTCAATGAGTGGCTAAACTCGCTGCCACGCTACAAAGCGCGAGGGATTCGTGTCCAGTCCACAGGCTCTGGATCTACGGCGATACACACTGACCGCCAGAGTCTGCTTGGAGAGGCGCGGGAAAAATTCACCGAGATCCTGCACAATGGTGAAGCAACCGTTGAAGAACACACTCCTGTACAGCCTTCTGTTGGTACAGCCCTTCCAGACATTGATCGTCGCATTGCCGAACTTCGAAAAGAACAGCAGTCTCTTGAGGCGAACGTCAACAAAGGCTCTGACGTTGCAAACTCGAATGACGGAGTTCGAGATAGTCGTGAACAGGCACTTCGAGGAGTCGTCGAACAGGCTTTCGACCTGCGTCAGCAATTGCAACGCCTGGAAGCTCAGCGGATGCGAATCAAGCTGGAGTTGATCGAGACAAATCTCGATGCACGTGACAAGAACCGCGAGGACATCATCGAGCATCGAGTCAATGAGTTGCTCGATTCGAATGGAAAGCTGACCGGACGTGGCGCTGGAGACAAGACAACACCTGAAACGAATCCAGGAATGCCTGCAACAGGAACACCAATCGATCTGCCTAGTCCGCCGCATCTTCCGTACGATGGGCCCGCCGGTTTGGATTCTCACCAAGTACGGAACAGCGATCCCCGAATTCAGTGGCAAGAACCGGCGGAGATCGTTAAGGATTTGCGAGGAAAAATGCAAGTGGTGATTAGCAATCTGGAAAACAAAAAGTCGCATCAACAGAGTGTCGAACAGTATTCAAGGCCGCTGGAACAACTGCAGTCCGAAGGAATTCTAAGCCAAAAGGTGACTGAGGCACAGAGGCAGGGCCTGGTCGTTACGCAAAGCTGGAACCTTCGATCGACGCAATCGAAGCTCGACACTCTCCAGCGTGACTGGAACTTCGCATGGTCGGCCTATCAATCGAAGCTGCGACTATTGCGGCTGGATCTGGAGGAAGCCAAACTGGCCTTTGAAACACTGACGGGGGAGCATAACCGGGCGCGGCAACACCCTGATAAGGGAGCATTTTCGATCAGCGAAGTTCAGGCAACTGAATCCCGTCTCGCAGTCGCAGGAATCAACGTCCAGCGAGCAGAAGAAATGCTGAAACTCTACGCAGACATCGAAATCCAGGAACCCCAACTCAACCCCGATTCACTCAAGAACGATAAGTAAGTTCCAACTGTACGTCTTTTCCGCCGGAAAGGACTGTGCTTGGTAGGTCCTTTCTGCCGGAAAGGACTTCGCAGCCCTGCTGCGTTTTCCGTACCTTGGACATTCATGTCCGAGTTCTTACCAAACGACGAGCCGCTGGCGAATGACTCTCGATGCTTAAGAACTGCATTCCTGACGACCTTGCATGGTCACGCGACGGACATGAATGTCCATCCTACTTTTTTCCTTGCGGCGAAAATCGTGCCTGGCCTGCGGGATCGATCTAACCGCGTGTCGATTCATCGGACCCGGAAAACTCCGGTTTCAGCACGCGGATGTCAATGCTGTCATCGGGCGTTGGCCGGAGCGACAGTCGC
>JAYUVA010000516.1:0-4172 GCA_043754375.1 Candidatus Kuenenia sp.
GATGAACACAAATTGACACAGATAGAAATCAACAATCCATCTGTGTTCATCCGCGTCCATCTGTTCAGCAAACGTTAAGAGTATTGTATTTCTGAGAAGATTTTCGATGAGGAGGTTGACGAGTTTTTGAGTGCTTTCGGCTCGGGCGGTGAGGAATCAGGGGATTTCCGCCACGATGGGCTCTTCCTCGCCGGGTTCGGCCTCGGTGACGGGAATATCGCAAAGTAGCCGTCACGCTCCGCCGTGAAGAGCCTGCAATTGGGCCACACGAATAAAGCCCCCACGCTGAATGTCCTTCAGCTCATGCAGGGGCAGATCGTGTTTTGCTTTCTTTGTGCTTTTTGTATTGTTTCGTGGCTGGAAAAAACCTCCCGATTGCGCGCGTAGGCAAATGAAATCCAGATGCTTCAATCCCAGTGAATAAGCGGGCCATTGTTTTTTAAGGCCTCTTGCGGCTCACCCTTCTGGAGTATCAGGACCGACTCCTACGTTCTACGCCGATTGGCTGAAAGACGTCAATACAGAACTCATCTTGAGTCCTGTTTCGTGATTTCGATAGGCTACCGCTCCCTTCTCATTCTCTTCCGCCTCACTTCTTCTCCCACAGGGCCACGCAGATGCATTCTGCGTCTTGTCTTACCCGCGTCGATTTTTCGTCCATCTCGGCAACCTCCCTGTTTGCTGTGTTGAATGAACTGCTACGCGCCGTGGACGGGCAAGTCGTCTTGTTGCGACCACTGACGGCCAGTTTCGACAGCCACTGCGATGACATCGACTTGCTGCTGACAGAATCGCAGCGTGAGCAGATACTTCGCGCAGCGTTCACAGATTGCACACAAGGGCGCATGCATTGCCGAATACAACAAAGTTCCCCTGCGAAGGCGCAATTGATACTGTGGACGATCGATTGTGCGCAAAAACTGATGATCGATCTGTGGACCAGTTTTGATCAACTGCCGCGTCATCGTTACAGTTGCATCCCGGCGGATCGGCTGTTGCCTGCGCTGAATGCGTCCTATCCCGGCGGACAAACGCAAATAAATGAAGAGATTCCGGCACTGCGTCAACTGCCGCCAGACATCGACCTCTGCCTTCTGATTCAGCACCTTGCCACAAAACGCAGGCACGTCACATTGACGACCGTGCGAGCACGCATTGCCAGCGCCTGTGATCGCCTTGCATCGTGGTCTCCGGGGTCGACATCTCAGCATGTGTCACATGATGCACTTGCCACACTGCGTACTGTTGCCGATCAACTGCCACATGCCATCACGATCACATCCAGGTTTGTTGCTTTGTCAGAGGACTATCTTCTGCAGCGACTGATCAATGTGCCGAGCAATCGTGGGCTGCCCGTTCTGGAAACTCGGCGTCGCCGAGGATGGATGACCGAACTCAGAAGAATCGTTCTCAAGCACCGTCCCACGGTGGCAGTAGTCGGAAGTGACGGAGCTGGCAAATCGTCCGTTGTCTCGGCCCTGACGCAGCTGCATCCGAAGGCGACTCCGGTTGTTGCCAAAAAACTTTATCGTCGCTCGCTGACGTATCAGATCATCAGCGCGCTCATCCAACAACTTCGAGGCACAGATCGCGGCACGTTCGACGACCGTACGGCAATTCCTGTCACGCTCCGCGCCACGGTGGCATTATGGATCAACATGTGTTTCAGCGAGTTACCATGCACCACAATTCTCGATCGCTCAATCGCCAGTTTTCTGATCACCGAACGCAAGTCCGACATACCGCTCCTGGCACGCGGCGCGAGATGGATTGAAACATTGATTCCGCCCGTCACCAGCGTGCTCCTCACGTTGCCGCATTTGGAACTGACACGCCGCAAACAGGAAATGTCGGCCACGGGCCACGACACCTATCAACGCATGCTCTTCGAACAAGCCCTTCGACAGCAACCAACGGATCTTGTACTGCTTGCGAACCTGCCTTCGGTTCAGGCTGCCGCGACGGCGATCTGTGAACTCCTGCGGGATGAAGGACGATCTGCTGAATCATCGACCGAAACAGCAGGTAACAGAAAGGTGGCTGCCTGATGTCTCCTCTCCGACTTCTGAATGCATGGATCGACCATCAGCGACTGGGAGAACGCCGCCGGCAGGTTGAATGGCAACTTGGCGTTGTCTTCAAACAACCCATTACGCTGCGACCCACGTTGTCAAGCGGTGGTTTCGACCGGATCTACCTGGCACACGCAGATTCGCGCCGATCAAACATTCTCGCAAGCGTCCGCATGAATGTGCCCGGTCGCGATCGACAGCCCAAAGAGCCACATCTTCCTCGCCTTCCTTTGACCGGCGAACATCGCATTCACCGGGAAGCTCACGCCTATCAACAACTGTCACCGCTCGGCATCGCACCGCGTCTGATCGCTCGCGGCGAATTCTACCTCGCAAATCACTGGCTTCCGTGGCCACGCTTATCGGATGTGTTGCGACATCACAGCCATCTGCTCTGGGACCTGCTGCCCGTGGCTCTCGGTGCGATCCGGGAAATGCACGAGAATGGCGTGGTTCATATGGATCTGAATTGCGGAAACCTGCTGATCGCTCCTGACTTTCAGTCAGTTGTCATCATCGATTTCGAATTCGCACCGTTGCGTTCGATGATCAGGTTCGATCAACAGCGTTTCGATTATCTGCGACTGGCTCACAACCTGCTCAAGCCGCGCCGCGGACGGGAGGTGGCATTTCAGCAACCCGAACGATTTGTCCAACTCTTCGAGAACAATGTTCCGGAAACCGGTTTCGGAATTCCGGATGCGATGCACACCGCGTGGTTTCAACGTGTCGTTGAACATGACGTCATCCGGAACGGTTTCGAAGAGATCTTCGGAGTGCTCGATAGCGAATCAAAGGTGATTTCATGAATCAGTTTGTGTGCATGAACTGGGGCACCGCCTACGGTGCAGACTACGTGAATCGCCTGTATTCGATGATCATACGTAGTACGCAGTTGCCGTTTCGCCTGGTGTGCTACACGGATTCAGCGATCGGAATTCGCAGCGAAGTGGAGTGTTTTGATTGTCCGGAGGTCGATATTCCATCACCCAAACGCAATCGTGGCTGGCGGAAGTTGTCACTGTGGGCCAACGAACTGCCCGGGTTGAGCGGCACCGTATTGTTTCTGGATCTGGACATCGTGATCACCGGCGGACTGGATGACTTTTTTACGTACAGGCCCCATGCGGATTTCTGCGTGATTCACAATTGGACTCACCCTGATCGACTGATCGGCAACACATCGGCGTATCGGTTCACGGTCGGCAGTCATCCGGAAATCCTCAATCGGTTCCTCGACGATTTCCGATCAGTGCTCGCAGAGTTTCCGAATTCGCAGACGTACATCTCGTCGTGCCTTGAGAAGTCGATCAATTTCTGGCCGCCAGAATGGTGCCTCAGTTTCAAACGACACTGTGTCCCTCCCGGCGTGACGCGCTGGTTTCGCCAGCCCGTATTGCCCACCGGAACCCGCCTTGTCGCATTCCCTGGTCAGCCCAATCCCCACGAAGCGCTCGACGGAACATGGCCCGCGCCATGGTACAAACGAGTCTACAAACACATCCGCCCGGCTGACTGGATTCAGCAGCACTGGCGCTGATTAATGCCGCCTCGGCATCCATCTTCCTTTGTGGTCCCTGCGTTCTTTCGCGGCCATTACAGCTCGCACGTTCTGAAAGTCCAGGACCAATCTTACGCAGGATGGACATCCATGTTCGTCGCTCGACCATGAAACACGGTCGAAGCGAGGGTTTTTGTGCCTTGGCAACCACTCGATCATGCGACAGTGCTTGGCCAATATCTCGGACATGAATGTCCAGGCTACAGGAATCGCAGCATTGGCAATGATGCCGCCGACAAGGAGCAAGGTGCGTTTCAATGGTGCCGTCTCGCTCCGCCGAGACGAGCCTTCTGGCGCGGCACTCGGCAGAACAGCCGCACTTTGAGGCAGGGCTTGCCCAGGCTGCGGGCGGTTTTTTGACGAAGTGGCCGCTGCTGAAGGCTCATCACGCGGAGCGTGATGGCTACTTTGGGGCTCATCATGCAGAGCGAGATAAGTTCCAGCCACGCAGGTGACTGCGCCTTTGGACTGTAACTCCACATGACATTTGGCGAGGAGTTTATTGATGATCACAACCAGCCAGTCAGGAATCTGCGGTA
>JAYUVA010000517.1:0-6378 GCA_043754375.1 Candidatus Kuenenia sp.
CGGCGAGTTACATCGACGACTTCCGCCGGCTTGGCGTTGGCTTTCAACTCCTTGGCGATTGCCGAGATCGAATCCGCCAGCGCCGCGGCGTCGTCAGCGCTGTAGTACTTCCCCTTGCCAGCATCGGCGATGGCCTTGAGCGGGGCATCTTCGTCCGCTTTCACTCCAAATCCCACCACGTTGACGCCGAAGCTCAGCTTTAATTTGGCGAGGAGCGCCGCAGCTTCCGCGGCAGGATCCCCCTTGCAACTCTCCAAGCCGTCGGTGATCAGGACGATGCCGCAGAAGGCGTCCTTGTCCTTGGCGAGCTCCTCGCCGGCCACTTTCAGCGACAGGGCAATCGGCGTCGCGCCGGTGGGCTTTAAGCCGGCAACCAGGCTGCTCAGCTCCGACTTGCCGGACGCATCGAGCGGACTCAACGGGCGAGCCACTTTGACGGCCTCGCAATTCCGCGGATCGTCCGCGCCGCCGAAGACTTCATGCCCGTAGATGACGAAGGTCACGTTCAGCCCCTCGGGGATTCTCTGGATCAAGTCGGCGACCACACGCTTGGCGGCCTCCATCTTCGTCTCCCCCTCCTTGGTTGTTTCCTTCATGCTCCCCGAACAATCCAGGACGATGGCGAAATTCGTGATCAACTCGGCGGTCTGTGCCGAGACGTTCCGCGCAGTTTGCATGGCGGTCAGCAGTTTCTCGGTCGCGCCCGCCCCTTTCAGTTCATCAATTTGCCCCGTACTCAGCGTAAACACAGTGGGGGACTTAGCCAGCCGCTTCAGGATCTGGTCCTCGGGGATCTCCAGTTGCAGCAGCTTGAGCACGTCCGCGTAGGTGATGGCGGCGACCCCGCCGGCAGCTGGCTTTTTCTCGCCCGCCTCGCGCACCGCGCCGAGAACTTCCGGAGAGGCACCAGCCTCGGCCAATCGTTTGAGTACCGCTTCATCGCCGGCAAAGGCCAAGCCGGACTTCTTGATCCGGGCGATGATCACCTCGTCGTCGATCTTGAGTTCCAGGAGCGCTTGCAGCCCTGCTTCTTTCAAGGGCTCATCCGCCGCGGCAGACAATCGAGCCAGACCGCTCGCGGCGACGCACGAGCAGACCAGCACCACGGCGGCTAACATCCGGTTTGTACGCATGGGAGAATCCTTTACATGGTCGAAAAGGAAGGGGACGACACCCTGCGACTCCTGGCAGGAGGCCATTGAGCTCTCGCATGTTACCCCCGTCTGCATGTCGCTGCAAGCGTGTAAGTGTTTACGGTTATCAACGGGGTGCAGTCGAGTGTACCAGGTGTCCGCTTCTCATCTTCGTCGATTCCCAGAACTTCGATCACGTCAAAATCGCCATTGGTCAGCGGCGAAATCGATTGGCCGTCGCGAGAAACCAGATAGATGTGTCGCCAGCCACTCTGTTCGCTTAACCAAAGAAACTGCGCCTTGTCTTTGAGCCAGATCGTCTCGTCGTGAACATCGATCCATGCGGAGTCTGCTTCCTCCAGAACGACTTTCGAATCTCCTGAGACCGCATCGGCGAGGTACAGTTTCCATTGATTTTGTCGCCGGTTGAGATGCGGGATTGCCAGTTGACTGGAATCAACCCATTCCATGCGCGGCAGGTAGTTTTCGCGAACATCGCCAAGAATCTTTGCCCAGGTCGTTGCAAGAGTTCCCAGATCGATGAAACCAATTCGCGCAGCCGGATTTGTCGTGCCCACCCTGGGGTAAGGGATGTACTGAATTTTGGGATGCAGAACTCTGCAGCTCCGGACGTTACTTCGCTGCCTTCTTCGTATTTTTTCCACCGGTCTTCCTGTTGCCTTTACCTGCTGGTGCATCAACAGCGCTGGGCTCTGCCTGTTCGGCACTCCACGTGTCCCAGAGAGCCTGCAGTTCTTTGGTTTTGTCCGGTTCAGCGCTGGCGAGATCTTTGGATTCGCTTCGATCGGCAGCAAGGTTGTAAAGTTCCGGCTTTCCGCTGCCTCCTTTGGACATGACCAGCTTGTAGTCTCCCTGTCGCACGGCCCATTGCTCGCCAAATCGCCAGTAAAGTCGTTCGTGAGGACGCGACGTGTTGGCTCCCGTCAGATGCGGCATCAGATCCACGCCGTCCAGCTTCCAGGTCGGATCCACAGTCCCTCCGGCAGCCGTCACAAGTGTTGGCAGCACGTCGAGATTCTGGACGGGGGACTCATAATCTTTTCCAGCCGTTCTTTGCAATCGAATCGATATGCGGAGTCGGGATGTCCTTGTTTCCCTGAACGCCGGTTTCTCCCCAGCCGAGGTCATCAGCATAGAAGATCACGAAATTCGGTTTGTCAGCCGCAGAGGCGCACGGCCCGACCAAACTGTTCCAGATCGCCAATAGTGCAGCCAGAAAAATCGCAGAACTGCTTGATCGTTTCACAGGAGTCTCCCAATGGTTGCTTCATACACGGTAAGAAAATTCGATGAGTTTCACCACTCGACTTCCACGAGCCTCAATTCACATTCCCCGTTTTCGTGAACTCATGATTCACGGGCACAGCGATGCGTTTACCATCCGGCGAGATCAGCGTTATCTCCCCAGTGCAGAACTCGATCGTGGCCACGCGGTCGAAGTCGGCGGGGCTGCGGGCGATGCCCTGGATGTAGTTCACGACAGTCGGCTGGCTGGCCTTCAGTTCGACCGTGGTTGGAACGCCCTGCTTCGAAAGCATGTTTTCGGCAATCGACGGAGCGAGACCGTCAGCGAAGAATTTCACGGGAGCCATGTGCCCGCCGATCTCCGTGACACCAAGCTGGACCTGATCGTTCGCCAGCAGGAAACTCGGCTGCGAATGAACGACCACCGTTTCGACTCTATGGATCTCCTTTCCAGAGGGCTGAGATGCCTGAAGCGACCCCACACCGACCAAGATTTCGAGAGCGAATCCCAATAACATTAACTCCAATGCCGTTCTCATGACACATCCCCTCCCGAAGGAAATAATTGAACATAACGTCAAGGAAAGTATCAAACATTCGTTGCACGCTCGCAAGGCTGCGAAGTCCAAAACCACCGTCGGCCAGTTTGTACGACTAACGATCAGAATCTTCGTGTGGCACAAAGAAATCTGGTCGCGGAACTCTCTTGCTGCTCTCACATTTTTTTTGACCACGGATGTCTTGGCGCGGGCTTCGCCCGCAACCCAAAGTAGCCATCGCGCTCCGCCGTGATGAGCATTTGTCGATCCACATCCATCTGGCGAGACAGCATTCCACGATCAGCCTCGGTGCATGGGACTGAAGGACAATCAACGCGGGGGCTTCATCCATGTGGCCCAATTCAAGGCTCTTCACGGCGGAGCGTGACGGCTACTTTGCGATTTGCCAGTCACCGAGGCCGAACCCTGGTGAAGAAGAAGTTTACGCACGAAGAACAACTTCTGCAAAACGCCGCCTGATAATCTTCGCGGCACAACAAGAAATCAACTGTGAGTAGTACGGATGAGTTGCAGTGTGTTTATCTGTGAAATCCGCGGTGATGAACTCGTTGACACTCATCCCGGTTCACGTCCCATGCCTCAAATTCAGAAGTTCTTATTCGATGAACGATGATTAATCAACCACGACGCCCGTGACGTCCGGGGGAGCCGGGTACTGCGGATTCATCTCTCTAAGTGTCTCTACGATCACGCTGGTCACGACGAGATCGCGATACCAGTTCTGGTCGCTCGGGACGATGTACCACGGGCATTCTTTGGTGGAACACTTTTCCAGCATGTCTTCAAACGCCTGTTCATAACCATCCCACAGTTTTCGCTTTTCGAGATCTTCCGGATCAAATTTCCAGCGTTTGGACGGGTCATCAATGCGTTCCTGAAACCGTTGCTTCTGTTCATTTTTTGAAATGTGCAGAAAGAACTTGATGATCCGAGTGCCGGAAGCGGTCAGCATCTTTTCGAAATCGTTGATCATCTCGTACCGAGGTCGCCAGACAGATTCCGGCACAATATCGTGGACGCGGACTACCAGCACGTCTTCGTAGTGCGAACGATTGAAGACGCCGATCATGCCGCTCGCTGGCACGGCTTTGTGAACGCGCCACAGAAAATCGTGAGCCAGTTCTTCGTCAGACGGGCGTTTGAAGGATGTCACAACGACTCCCTGCGGATTCGCGCCTTCAAAGACAGAACGTATCGTGCCGTCTTTTCCGGCAGCGTCCTTTGCCTGAAGGACGACCAACAGTTTCTGTTTGCGCTCGGCGAAAAGTTGAGCCTGGAGCCTGATAAGTTCACTCCGCAGAGACAGAAACAACGCCTCACAGGCGGCTCGGTCTTTCTCAATCTTCTTCCCGTCAGTCTCTGTTGCGCTGAGGTCAACTTTGTCGTTCTTCTGCACACGATGTTTGTTGAAGTCCGGCATGATATTGAGGGTCTGCTTTCTGTTGAAAAGGGAACGTTCAGAGCGTCATCGCTGTCAACCGGGTTCGCGCTGGATTGCTTCCTCTTTATGAATCAGCCGATTGATATCCGGAATCGTGGCATTGCCACGCGGCCAACTGAGAACGAAGCGTGTCCCTTGACCTGGGCCGCCTTCCACGCGGACTCGACCACCATGTTCTCGCAGGATTTTGCGACTGACCGGCAGGCCGATACCAGTTCCTCGTGAACCTTTCGACGATTCAAACACGTTAAAGATGGCGGCTCGCTGATCTTCCGGAATCCCCGGTCCATTGTCGCTCACGGCCACCAGCAACATATCGGCCGCTTTGTCGTAACCGGTCTGCACGACCACCGCACCGTTCTCAATACCTTCGACGGCATCGATCGCGTTCGAAACAATATTCAGGACCGCACGGTGAATTCCTTCTTCGTCAAACATGGCCATCGACACATCGTCGCCGCGGCGAAACTCCAGCTTCACACCGCATTCTTTGGCGCGGGCGGCGGCGAGCTCGATCACGTCGCCCACAACCGTATTGACGTCGGCCAGCTGCAACGTAGGAACCCGATCTTTGCTGTAATTGAGCATGTCCATCACGAGGTCGTAAATTCGCGTCTGATTGCGTTCAACAATTCCCCAGCCCTGGCGAATCAACTCATCCTTGTGCTCATCGAGCCCCATGCGAATCAGATAACTTCCGCCGCGAACCCCTTGCAGAATGTTCTTGATATGATGACTGAGCACCGTAATCGTCTGGCCCATCGTCGCGAATCGTTCGGCCTTGAGCATCGCGTCCTGAAATTGTCTCGATTCAATCGCCAATGCCGCCTGACGCGCCACGGTGACAATGGTCCGCAGGTGTTCGTCGCTTAAACGCGGAGATGCGCTGGTGTTCATCGCCTGGTCCACCGGTGTTGTCGTATCCAGATAGAGCACGCCCAGTAAATCGGAGCGGCCGCGCATCGGCGCGCAGATGGCTTCGCGGATTCCGGACGTCACAATGCTCTGCCCGGAATGAAAGCGATCATCATGCCCTGCGTCCGAAGTTCGTACGGCCGTACCATGCCGCAGGACATAATCAGTGATTGAACGTGACACCGGCATTTGGGCCGATCCGGACTGAGTCGCGCCCCGTCGGGCAAATGCGATGGCAGTCAGGTCAACACCCACAGGATCTTTGAGTAACACACAGCCACGATCCGCATCGATCGCCTGCATCGCGAGATTCAGAATGCGCTGCAGGACTTCGTCCAGAGAACGAATGGGTGTGACAAGTTCTTCGGCGACATGATAAAGCAACTCAAGCCCATGCTTGCGATCAACTTCCGCAACCGTAGCCGATGTTTCGTCAACTTCGACGCTCTGAACAATCGCCGATGCATGCATCGACCGGGAATCGTCAATAAACTGAATCTGATCAACCGATGCAACCGGCGGCTGATCCTGTTCAGCCATCTGAAACAACAGCACGCTGGATCCAAACTGCAGGTTGTCGCCATTGCAAAGGACTCGTTCTGTCAGAACATGACCATTGACCCGCATGCCATTCGCGCTGCTGAGATCTCTCAGTGTAAACTCGGCAGCGCTTTGGGAAATTCGGGCGTGTTGACGCGAGACCTCGCTGTCGTCCAGGCGCAGATTGCAACCCACACTGCGTCCGATCACAACGTCCTGATCAGACGCAATCTCATAACGAGTCCCACGATTGGGTCCGTTGATCACCAGCAGTGAGGCTCGAAACACGGCAAGGCACTCAGAACTAAGGAAATGTGCAGCAGGCTGCCATTTCACTGCATCTGCGTCCAACACTCAAGCTACGCCACCAGACAAGCGAAGGTTCTGTCAGCCATGAGAACATGAAAAGGGGTCAGCGACCAACAGTCAAATTGCCCCTGGTGCTCTGTCAAGACAAGAAATTGGGGTTGAGTCTGTAGGCCGGAACTGCGCTACGCTTGGGACCGGCGCAGAAACAACTGTC
>JAYUVA010000518.1:0-10009 GCA_043754375.1 Candidatus Kuenenia sp.
TCCATCTGTGGTTGATACTGTCATTCTCGAAATGTCGTGAACGGTTACCAAAAACTCACTCATTTCATGGATCGTGTTTTGCTTTCTTTGTGCTTTTTGTGTTGTTTCGTGGCTGGAAAAACGTCCCGATTGCGCGCGTAGGCAAATGAAATCCAGATGCTTCAATCCCAGTGAATAAGCGGGCCATTGAAAAAAAAGGGGTCGGCGACAGTCCGCCACATCCGAGTACCAAGGTCCCATCACCAAACACGGCAACTCGACGGCTCGTTACATGCTGGTTCAGGCCACTTGGCAATACTCGCGTCAGGCAGGTCTGCGGGCCGAAATTTCGCAATCCAATAGATTTCCAGCCGATCCTTTACAGCGGTAGAAGTTACAGAAACGTCATTTGCGCCGTGTGAATCGCTCCCGCTGAAGTCAGTGATGCGTTACACTCGATGAGTTCGGAGACTTGACGTGTGTCAGGTGACAGTTTTCTGTGTCCACGTTGCGGGTAAAACAATGAAGGGTCCGTCCCTGCGTTACGATATGCGCGTCCTGCGGGTCTTTTCCTGCGACAACTGCGGCCGACAGGTGCAGACGCCGGGACATGTGACTTCTCAGACTTGCGCTTGCAGTGATCCTCCAAAGTTCATGCGACCATTGGATCGGCCTCGGACGGTTTCGCCCGATGTGAGCATGTTTATCAGTCCGGCAGATCCTGAGGACCTGATCGAAGTCGATGAAATGGATGAGACACCCTACGTGCTGCATGTTCCGATAAAGCCACCACCGCCAGCAAGGTTCGCGAATCGTCGCAAGCTATACGACGATACTGCGGCCGGGGATGAACCGGATTTTGGCGAAGGAATCGTCCATGATACCGACAGCGCCAGCGAGTCGTCGATAACAAAGGAAGCTCCGGCGGAAGCACTGTGGAATCCAGGCAGCGAAGAGTCTGCGGAGGGATCGGACAAACCTGCGGGCGACAAAGAGCATTCCCGCAGGCGTCGGCGCGGTCGTGGTGGGGAGCCAGATGCTGCAAGACCGCCAGGCGGCAATACCGCACCGCCAGCCAGACGACCAAATGCAGGCGCGAGACCCGGTGCTGGACAGCCGGGATTCAGAAGAGATGCCGGCCAGGCGAATCGTAGCCCGAATGCAGAATCCGATGGCGCGGACCGTTCCACCCCATCCGGCGGCGATGCAAAAACAGGCAACGATTCCACCGCTGAACATGCATCGTCCGAGCATGTATCGCCCGAACAAGGCGAAGGGCGGCGGCGTGCAAGGCGTCGCGGACGACGACGCGGACCTCGTCCGGAAGGCGGCGGCGCGTGACCAGTACCGAGCAGCAGGGCGATTTGTTGAAGATTCTGGATGACCATGACCGTGAAAGCATTGATGCAGCCGCAGGCATTCGTCGTTCCGGGCCGTTAGCGGTTCCGTTGCTGTTGATTCTGGCCTATGCCTCATCGCTTGGAGGGATGACAACACTGGTGGGCAGTCCCACGAACAGCGTGGCTGTGGGTCTGTATCGCAGTGAACTGCCTCCCGATGCACCGAACGTGTATTTTTCGCATTGGTTTTTGTGCTGCCTGCCGATTTCTCTCATCTACTTTGGCATCGTGTGGTACGTGCTGGTCCGAAAGCTGCCGTCGGCTTCACCCAGTGATCAGGACCTCGCTGCGGCATTGCGGCAGCGATTGAGTTCGCTCGGTCCGATGTCGAAGCCGGAATTCAGGATGCTGATCCTGTTCAGCATCGCGGCGATGTTATGGGTCACTCGTGAACCGATGGAGCTTGGTAAGGTGAAATTGTTTGCCGGATGGTACTCACTTTACGCAGATCTCTTTGTCGTTCTTTCTGATTACGTGGGAGCACCGTCGTCGGCCTGGCAGATCTTTGTGGGAAACGGAAAGGCGATCATCTCCGATGCGACCGTCAACGCCGTGATCCCTGCCGTGCTGGCCTTGGCAGGGTCGCTCGACATGGATCCTCGCCTGCTGTTTGTGCCTGCGACATTGGCCTGTAGTTGTGGTTTCATGCTGCCAGTGGGTACGCCACCAAACGCAATTGTCTTCAGTACCGGTCGCATCCCTGCGCGAGAAATGGTGATACAAGGCCTGTGGCTGAATCTGATTGGCGTTCCGATTCTGACAGCCGGGACGTATCTGTTGATCCGCCCGATCATGGGGATTCAGTAGATCTGCCGGTCGTTCTCAGCCACGCGCGGAATCCGCAGTGGTTTTCCGACGTCAAGTCGATCCGGACTGGGCATCCGATCTTGATTGGCGTTGTAGATATCCATGAACTTTTTCTGCGATCCGAGCATTCGTTGGGCGATTCCGGACAGCGTGTCGCCATATCTTACGACATATTCCTCAAAGACTTCCGGAGGCTGAAAATCCAAAGCTGGCGCGTCCGAAGGGCGTCCATCTTTTGAGCCAGCGGGCTCGGTCATGGGCAACGACGGCGGTTTCACGATATCCGGACGCGACGGTTCAACTGGTAGCAGCGGAGGCAGCGCTCCAAACTTCCCGGCACCCGCAGGTGGCTCTACTCGTTCAAGGAATAGGCCTCGCAATCCTGCAGAGGATTCCGTAGCAGTTGTCTCGTTGGTCTTTCGCCGTTTCTTCGGGCGATAGCCATCAAGTTCTTCGTCGGCAATGTCCACGACAGAATCGGCGATGGTCGAACTTGCCCCGACCGGAACCGGTGCGGTCTTGTTCCGTTCGTCCATTTTCTGCAGCACATCACGCAGAGTCCATGGTTGCTCGTTCTGAATCGACGTCGTCGGTTCATCAGGAATACTGTCGTTCAGATAAACGGCGACATCGCGTTCGCGGAGACGATCATTCAGTTCTCGTTCACGACGAACTCCGGGAACCCTGGTTGACAGCAGCGGTTCGTTACGAAAAAAGAGCGCAGCCACGATCCCGATTAGCAGGATGCCCATTGCAAAACCGATTTTGCGGTCTGTGTGCATGGTGGTGCTGATTGGTTAAGACTTGAGTCCTCAGAAACGAACATCAGCGCGCATCGGCAGGTTCTGCCGCACGAATGCCGCATAGTCGGTTTCGGATTCCGACGGGATTGACTTGAGCCAAATCGGGGTTGAGATTCGGAATTGACAGGATTGACCACGGAGTCTGTCCCGATGCTCGAGGACTGTGAGCCGCAAGGCGCTCGCGGTCTGTTGATTTAATACCAACCCGAAGCGCCAGCGAGGCAAAAACGGCTGAATTCCTCACTGGCGCTTTGGGTTGGTATTATCATGAGCCCCAAAAATCACTCAATCAACAGACCGCTAGCTGCGGGGCAATTCGCCTGAAACAACCGGCGGCTAGCGCCTTGCCGCTCACAAGATCAGTGGTAATCAGACAGACTCCCGGTGCTGTGGTACGCATCAATACACGACCGACAGGACACCGGTTGGGTCAGATTTCGGCAATGATTGTCCGGAAGTGACCTCGGCGGGTAGACTTTGGCGTATTGGCACAATGCAGTATGCCGCAAAGTTCCGTTTACCGGAATAACCTTCCAAAACTCCCCCGGTTACCAGTCTGGCAGAACCGATGACCAAACCATCTTCCACTGCAGGTCAACTTGTTCTTCTCTCAACCGATTCCTGAATTCTTTCAGGTCAATGCCACGAGGGGACGCATCAAAGAACGTGCCAAACCAGCGGATTGGACGACCGAGCCCGTGTTTCGACACGGGCTCTTTTCTTTTGTTGCCGGCACAGCGTCATTGGAAGATTGCGGAAAGTTTGACGGTTGTAAGGACGATAACGATTATGAGGCTCTGCCGTGTCGCTCCCGTTGCGCAGGACAGAGCAGCCTTTCGGTTAGTCATAGTCGCCGTGAAAATCTGAATTCATGCGACCAAAAGAAATCGGATGCCCTCCCCATGGAGTCAGGCGTGAAGACAAAACGATGGAAACGCTCAACTGCCGTGGCATTGCTGTTCGCAATGCTGGGCCAGGGCTGCGCCGGGCCAGGCGCGCGTCTTCAATACCTGATCGGAGAAGACCGAGGGCTTGAGCATTATGAAGACTATGCCACGTCGATCGAATATCCCACGCAAACACAGATTCATGAGACGAATCCGGAACTGCTCAACGGACCTCGCAGCATCACAAGTCTGGAAGAAGTCGAACCGCGCGAGATGACGTTGAATGAGTGCATCCGCATGGCACTGGCAAATGCAGACATTATTGTTGACGATCAGAGTTTTGGTTCACCATCGAACCCGCTCCTGGGAAATCCCAGTCGAGTCGCTTCGGTGTGGGACAATGCGATTCAGGACACCGGTTTTCTGTTCGGTAACGTAGGCACGGAAGCGGCGTTGGCGAGCTTTGACCCGATTCTGACAAGTTCGTTGCAAGGTGGAGCTTCGGAAGATCCACAGAACGCTCCGAACATAGGGATCCCCGCAGGTGGCACGCTGGATGATCATACGGCTCAGATCCAGACGCGTCTGGAAAAGATTATCGCAACAGCGGGAACGCTTTCAGTTCAGAATGAGATTAACTACAGTCGCAGCAATCAGTCACGTCTGTTTGATTCCGCATATACAGGCTCAATGCAGGCGGAATTTCGTCAGCCGCTCTTGGCCGCGTCAGGCGTCGAGTTCACGCGCATTGCAGGTCCGCAGCAATCGAATGTGCGAGGTGTCTCGGGTGTTGCTCAGGGTCTGCTGATCTCGCGAATCAATTCTGATATCTCGCTGCTGGAATTCGAACAATCCGTCACCACATTGCTGCGTGATGTGGAAAACCGCTACTGGGACATGTACCTTTATCTGCAGTTGTACGCAAGCGAAGTTGAAGCCTTCCGTGATCTCGTGGCATTTCGCGCCCAACTGGAGCGGCGGGGTGACTACCCAGACGCCATCGAACAAGCAGAGAATCGCATTTATGAAGGCGATGCCCGCATTAAAGGATCGCTGGGCGACGTGCTGAAAGCCGAGTATCGTCTGCGACGTTTGTTGGGTCTCCCACTGAATGATGGCACATTCATCACACCCGTTGATGTGCCGTCCGCAGCCAAACTAGAGCTGGATTGGGAATCGAGTCTGTTGGAAGCTCTTTCCAATCGACATGAGCTGCGACGTCAGAAGTGGGAAATCCGCAGTCTGGAACTGCAGTACAAAGCCTCCCAGAATCTTGCTCGCCCACGTCTGGATTTTGTTTCACAATATCGCGTCAACGGACTTGGTGACCATCTGGGAGGTCGCGAGGACGACGATGGTGTGACCGATGTTGGCTACAACAGTTACTTTGAATCTCTGAGTCAGGGAGAGAATACGTCATGGACAACCGGCGTCTCGTTTTCGATGCCGCTTGGACTGCGACTCGCCCGTGCACAGGTCAGAAACTACGAATTGCGACTCCGCAAAGCCCACGCTGTTCTGGCACGCCAGGAAGTCGAAGTCGGATATGAACTCAGCGACGCCATGATCAACATGGAACAGAATTATCTGCTGGCAGAAACCGGACTCAAGAAAGTGGCGACGGCCAAACGCTTTGCTGAAAAAGCGTTGTCGAGAGCCGAAGTGAAAAACCCGGATAACCCGGATGATTCAGGCCTGTTGATGCGTGCGCTTGAAGCCAAGATCACAAGTCGCGATTCAGACCAGGGCTACCTGAAGCTGATCGTCGATTATAACAAGGCGATTACTGATCTGAATTTCCGCAAGGGAGCAATCCTGCAAACGAATTCGATCTACCTTGCTGAAGGGGAATGGAATCCGGAAGCCTACGACGATGCACGGATTCGCGGTGAAGCCATGTCGCGGGCTCTGGACAATGCGCATCTGCGAACCGTGCCGGAAGAATTTGTCGGTGGACCAGACGTGAACTCGTGGGAATCGCTCGGCAATCCTTCTCGACCGTTTGAACCGGGAGCGATCGAAAGCGTCAACGGAATTCCACCGACCACCGTCGAATCGCAGCCAGGAAATGTCGTCCCTGACGTCCCGAATGATCCTGATATCCCTGAGACCAAACCAACGATCGAAATGGAACAATTACGGGAGACTCCCGATGCCACAGAAGAATTGAAACTGCCTGTCGAACCGGAAAAACCAAAAAATGTCGCTGACGTTCTGAATCCCGTGGATTACCAGTCTCCGGAGATACCTGAATCCACGACTTCAACTCGGCCCGTGACATCAAAGGCGATTCAGGAACTCCGCAGAATGCAGCGACATCCGCCCGGACGCGCGCAGCTGGACTAGTGGTTTGTCAGTCGCGTTTTGATGTGTGCCAGAGCACCAGGAGTCTGTCTGAATACCGCTGTTCTTGTGAGCGGCAAGGCGCTAGCCGCCGGTTTTTGCAGGCGAATTACCCGGAGCTAGCGCCTTGCGGCTCACAGTTTTGGAGTATCGGGACAGACTCCTGGCTGGTTGTTGATTGAATCGTAGGGTGCGTGAAGCGGAGCGCAACGCACCATTTGGGGAAACCATGAGAAACTGGTGTGTTTCGCTGGGGCTGCACACAACCTACAAGAATCACTCCGGAAGGAAACAGCGATGAGCTACAAACAACTGTTTCTCCTGATTCTCACTATCTGGTCGGCGGAGCTGTTTACACGGCTGCTCTTTGATACGCTCATTCATCCGCAGATGGAATACATGACGTATTATCTTGAAACCGATAAGGACGGCACATTCAAGGGCGGGTACATTGAGAAGCTTGGGAATCGCGGCTGGCAGATGGTCAGCGCTGTGCCTAATCCGCAGAACAACGAAGAAATGATCCTGTTCTTCCAGCGACGAACAATGATCTCAAGCGGTCAGTGACCGTTGCTGTCTGGCCAGCGACATGCGTCAAGCTTGCTGGCACTCTGCTCAGCGTTCGTGAGAAGACTTTCGGCTCTGCTTTTTTCAACGCTTCCGCCGGGCTCGCCCCGGTCGGAGCGACAACTGAGAAGCTACACGCTGGGCCGCTACTGTGTCGGGTCACGATTTTCGATGAAATTCTTTCCAGCGTCGCCAGGCGTAGCTCCATTCCATCCACATCCGCATCATGGACCACAACACCCGCATGCGTTCCAGTTGGTCGGCAGGCAGGCGAGTCTGCAGGGCCTGTGCTTCCCGGGCGGCCATGTCAAGACCCCAGCGCCGCGCGAGTAGTCGGCACAGACTGTCGGCGGACAGGTCAGTGACAGAGCCTTCTTCGTCAAAGCCATCAAACACTCCGACATTGCTGTCGTCGGCAATCATCCCCGCTTCGTCCGCCGCCACAAAGAATTGAAACAACTGCGACCGGGCAGGATCGACCTCGAGTGGCTTTGTTCTTTCGATGGCATCCAGCACCAGTTGTTCGACACCATTGACAATGTGCGTGGCCAGCGACGGCTTCGACGCCTTACGACCAGTCGGCGTGTCGTTGTCAGCACGGTTTGAAAAGGAATGATCTGAGACAGACATGTGATTTGACGTTCCGGGAGAATCTGCGGGGCCAAAAACGGCGACTTCCTCTCACACTTTGCGGGAATCCCCTGTATACTTAAACCCGGTTACCAAAACAATTGACATCATTCTGAGTACTATGTCATTCATGCACCAATCGTGGACAAATCTTCTGCTGCGTTGTGTCCTGAGAGTCTGCATCCTGTGGACCTGCTGCGACGCGATTTCTTTCGCACAGCAGCGCCCGGAGGCGGAAATTTTCGCAATGTCGAAGCATGGTCTGGCGGAAATTCTCTCCCGGCAATTGTTTCGCGACCGACAGATGGAATTGCTTCTGCGGTCAGCCGAATCAGGACGAGACCGCCAAAATGGCGAACTGATGCGGGAATCTCTGCTGCCGATCCTGGCGCACCCGCACGATGTGTTCGAGTTTGATTCACAGTCGGAATCAGCGACCGGTCTTCATAACCGCGCACTGTTGGTGCTGATGCACAGTTCTCCGGAATTGCAGCGATCCTGGGTTGATGCAAACCGGCTGATTGCCCGACAGGAGCTGGAATCCGCGATCCGCCGCGGTGGCCGGCACGATGCGGCGCGCGTGTCGAGGGCGTTTCCGTTGACTGAAGCTGGTATCCAGTCGCACGTGATCGATATGACGTGTGAACTGCTGAAAGGCGACTCACGCAAGGTGGCCGCGCAGGTTCGACAATTGGAAGCAATGTACTCCGGCACCGTGCTGCAAGTTGAACTGCAGCGACAATTGCGTCCGTTGAAAAGGAATCTGAGCAGTCTGAACACCAACGACGAAGCATCGCACGGCCCGCTCTTGTCATTTTCAGTATCCGCATCAAGCGGCACAATTTCACCACCGTGGCCGCAGCCGCTATGGACCTGGCGCGAAGGGATCTGGAATTTTCCCGGTGCGCCCCAGCCGGACGCCGGAATTCTGTTGTCGGGGTTCGATCCGGAAGCGGAAAACCGCATCGAACTGTTTTTTAACAACTGGCGACCAGTTTTCTGGAACGACAGCATCGTGATCCGCACACCGTTTCGGATCATCGCGCTGGATCGAGTCAGCGGTCGGGAACACTGGTCCGTTCCCACCGACACGTTCCAGCCGCAATTGGACGCAGTGTACACTGAACTGGAAGACGAGACCGACCGCACAATCAACGAATCAAACTCGTCCATCAACACAGTGGCACCGATTTACGGGATGGCGGAGTTTGGACTCATGGCGTCTGATCGTGATTTCCTGTACTTCGTCGATGGATTCTCCTTTTTTTCCGGAGCCGATCCATTTGCTGGTAATTCCGTGGGCCGTGTGGTCAGAAATTTCAACGGGTTTCCTGTCATTGAAGAAGATGAGTTCATTCGTAAACCCGTGGCGAGTCGGTTGGTCGCTCTCCGCCGCGGTCATGGTGCTGTTCCGATTGTGGCATGGCAAGTCGGCGATGGACAGTCATTTCAATACGATCCGATTGCCAGAGTCCATTCGAAAAAAACCTCAGCACCACTCGTTTCGTCTGCAGCGTACGACAACGAAAAAGACACACTTCTGGTCACCGGTGACGAACGCAAAGTACCGAATGAGACCTGGTCGGGGCACCGATTTCTCTCACCGCCGACAGGTCAGGGAACGCGGCTGTTCGTGTTGACGCAGAATGACACTCAGATATTCCTGAACTGCCTGTACAGAACTACGGGCCAGTTGCTGTGGCGGCAACCGCTCGCGTACACAGATGAAAATGCACTCGCATTTATCAGTAGTTCGATCTTCACAAAACACACAAGCACTTGTGTGGTGAGCGGGGAGACGATCGTGTGCAGTCTGGCTGATGGAATGTTGATCGGCGTGCGCACATTTGACGGGACGCTGCAATGGGCCACGGCGATTCGCGACGAGCTCACGCCGGAGTTTCGGATTGGCTGGCAAATGCCGCCAGATGAGATACCGATTTCATCTCCTTCAATCCTGGTGCCGTGTATTTCTGATGGAATCGTCGTCTGCGGCAATCATGGTTCGGCTTCAATTTATGGACTCTCGCTGGAGACTGGCGAAATTCAATGGAAGTCCTCACGTCGTGCGTTTGGTGGTGGAGAAATCGGCGGAAGTCCGGACTATTATGTCGTCGGGATTTGCGGTCGTCAGGTGATCCTCGTCGGAGATCGTCATTGCCGCAGTATCGACCTGACAACGGGCGTTCAAAACTGGGTCGTGCAGATTCCCGTCACCAGTGGCCGCGCCGAATGTCGCGGAGATCGTTGTGTCATTCCTCTGCGTTACGGCCAGGCGCTGACGGTGAAACTGTCCAGTGGCACTTTGATAACGCCATCAATCGTCGATGCACCGGAGAAGTCAATGAATCAGTACGGGGCCGTCATCAGTGACGATGAATTGATCTGCGTCTCGACGCCAACCTGTCTCACCGTTTACCCCCGGGTCGATGCATTGCTGAAGGACGCCGATCAGTTGCCGGCATTGACTGCGAATCCGACAAAACGAATCCTGATTCAAGCTCAGGCACATCTGATCAACGGAGATATTGACGCCTCGTTGGCGTTGCTCCGTGAAGCCGTGGTCTCTCGAAATTCAGGCACACCACAGGTC
>JAYUVA010000519.1:0-3163 GCA_043754375.1 Candidatus Kuenenia sp.
ACGCAGCAACATGAGGACCCTTGAAAGAGAACGGCGCTTCGCTTCTGTTCTCTTTCAAAGTGCGTCAAACGGGTATTTTTATTTCCGGGTCTTGCCTAATTGGTCGCCATGTCTGCATCATTGAACCGATGACAACGCACAACCGCTGCGACTGTTTCGGCGGGCATGATCGCACGGGTCAAAATCCACGTGACAAACTGCTGGCCGGTCGATAAACTCCCGCTGACCGCCGAGTGACCTCGATTGATTCTGCAAAGCAGCAGACCACTCACGAAGCGGAAAAGTTCAACGTACGAACACTGCGTCGTCTCATCGCCAGACGCATAGATCGTAATTCGTTCTGCCACTAAGGAAGACAAATGTCATTGATGGAACGGCTTATTGCCGCCCAGTTCCCTCGGTCTAACGCATACCATCCAGATTGGGTTCTCGAGAGCGCGAGCGGGGGCGCAAACTCTGTATGGCTCGCGGAATGGCTGGCGTCTGTTTTGGACCTGAAATCCGGAATGAATGTACTGGATTTGGGATGCGGTCGTGCCTCGTCATCAATTTTTCTGGGGCGAGAATATCCTGTAACGGTATGGGCAACCGATCTATGGTTCAGCCCGTCGGAGAATCTGCAGAGAATACGAGATGCCGGTGTTGAGCAAAGGGTCTATCCGATTCACTCAGACGCTCGCACATTGCCCTTTGCTGCAGACTTCTTTGACGCCATTGTGTCGATCGATGCTTTTCCTTACTTTGGCACTGATGACCACTATCTGAGTTACGTGGCCAGATTCGTAAAACCTGGCGGCATCATTGCGATCGCGGGGGCGGGTTTTGTGGAAGAAATCGAGGGCGACGTTCCCGCTCATCTTACAGAATGGCTCAGCGCTGAACCGTCGATGCGGTGTTTGCATTCGTCGGACTGGTGGCGACGGCATTGGGAACGGACGGGAATTGTCGATGTTGAACTCGCCGATGCCATGCCCGATGGCTGGAAACTGTGGCTTGAATGGCACAGGACAGTAGCTCCAGATAATCAGCTGGAAATTCGATCCGTTGAATCCGATGGTGGACGCCATCTCGGGTACAATCGGGTGGTCGGCCGTCGTCGGCCAAGTGCTTGTTTGAATGAGCCAATTGTTTCCGTGCCTTCAAACTATGTACGGAAGCCTTTGCTTCGTAGCCAACCGTAGCGCCTGTGCCCTAAGTAAACTCGACGAGTGGCCGAACAAACGGTTGAACGTGAGCGGCGTGCAGCGTCCAAATTGAAGTAATGGCTTCCGGCCGCCGCCACGTTAACCGAATCGTTCCGCATGCCTCGCAGCAACGTTGTGTGATGTAGCGGCGCCACGACCCCACGGTGCGCGGTCCGGGGTTCCCCCATCAAACCCATGAACGGTGACACCCAGAGCCGCTTCGAACCCGGTGAGCCCGCTATGCACAACAATCGCAGTTCATCTCCTTGGGCGTCGTTCCTTCAGTCGTTGCGTCGGGTGACGCTTGCGGCCCTGGTTGCGGTTCCTGCCACCGGGGTTCTGGCGGCGGGGCTGCTCTTGGTTCCTCCAAATGTGGCTATCGGGATCGGGTTTTCTGGAATCGTGCTGTTCTATCTGGAAAAAGGGCTGGATCGGGCGATTCTTCTTGGGATTGGCGGCGTGGTCATGTTTGCGGGCGTCCTTTCATGGGCCGTGCGGCAATAGCGTTCGGCCGACAGCGACGCGCCGAAACCTGTTGTCGCCCGCTCCGAGGAAATGATAAACTATCGAAGGTTTCCTGGATCGAAGTGGGAGATGCGGAACTAGTATGCACGCGAGGCGGCGGCAGCGCTCGGGATCATCGTTGAGTCACACGCGCCGCCCGCGTGATGCGTATCGTTGAACATGCCGGGTTGCCGAAGAGGCTTATTTAAGATGAATATAAGCGTGGAGCCTCTGACTATAAGGTCGGTTGTCTCTCGCTATTATTCCTCGTGGGCTGAGGTGCTGCGGATGACCATAAGCCGTATTACCTGATGCGCGAGCGCCGACCGCAAGGAGGACTGCGAGCTCTTGAGTTTACGACTGCTCCCCTGGTCGGTGCCGTTGACGGCATGAATGAAGCAGGCCTGTGCATCATCTCAGGCCCATTATGGCGAAGCGCAACTTTAGCACCGGGCAATTCGCCCGTTCCATGCGGCTTTGACAATGTTCCCGTTTACGCGACTGCGCGATCATCGATCATAATCGGGGCCAGCCGTGTTTTGATTTTTGTATGCCGTTGGCTCACGCCACCGGCAATGGATGTCGTCGGCCCTCCGGGCCTGAATCGCGCAACTTCACGAGCCGCAGGCGACGGTTAACGCTGCCGCCGTCGCCTGCGGCTCAGGGTTAAACGATTAAATCAACAGACCGCCAGCGTTTGGCGTCAGTCTTGAGGCAGATTACGGCACCACTGCCACGCCGCCGTTGTGGGCGGATTTCAGGGCTGCATCCAGAATTTGCTGGGTCTGGAGTGCGACTTTGGGCCAGTGGCTGTCACACGTTCCACTGAGCACCAGATCAGCGAAGGTTCGGAACAGCTGCGCTTCCTGGCTGTTGCGAGTGTTGTTGCTGTATTCTGCGACTGCATGACGGTGAAAAACCTTCTCCATGTTGAAATGACATCCATCGACCGCGAAGTTGTGATTGCCCACTTCAAACGCAACTTCGTTTCCAAAGTATGGCAGCACGAAATCATTCAACTGCACGTAGCCTTTTGTGCCACTGATGTTGACCCACTGCTGCTGATTCGCGCGGAAGGAATTGAAGAACGTGGCTGACACGCCGCTCCTGAAATGCAGCTCCCCCTGAAACTCCATCGGCACGTCTGCGGCACTGTCCGGTCGCTTCGCGCCGTGCAGAATTCGCCCGCGTACTTCAGTCGGCATTTCGAAATTCAGGGCCCACAGGATAATACGAATCGTGTACCAGCCGAGGTCTCCCAGGCAGCCGGCGGGTTCCAGCTGGCTGCTCGCCCGGATGTTGCTCTGAACCCATTCATCCGCAGCACAGAAGCTGAAGTGACTGACGATGCGGCGAATGGTGCCGACACTGATTCCGTCGTCCAGCACCTGTCGTAGTTGTTTCATCCTCGCGCTGTGCATGAACATGACGCCGTCCATAAACTGGACGTTGGCTTTCTGACAGGCATCGATCAT
>JAYUVA010000520.1:0-3575 GCA_043754375.1 Candidatus Kuenenia sp.
CATCGAAAAGTCACCCGGTATGACTATCACGTCTGCCTGCACCGGTTTGACGAGTTTGAAGACTATTTTGTTTATCCGTTCAGGATGACTGAACAGTTGCCAACCGTTCCTGTCCCACTTCTGCCGGGCGATGGAGAAGTCAAACTGGACTTGCAGGCCGTATTTGGACGCACGTACGAAGAGGGGCCCTATTCGCGCGAGATCGACTACCAGCGGGATACTATTGAACCTCCCGTCGCGGAAGAAGATCTGGCGTTTGTGAAAGCACGGCTGGCTGAACATTCAACAGTCGTTAGCGGTGGCTAGCACCGTTCCGCTCCGGCCGTGACGCCCTGTAGCCATATTCAATCGCGAACCAGTCGGCGAATTGTTCGCGTTTGCGGAAGCTGGTATTTCGGTCGTCGTTGATGTGGCCAATCTCGTGAATGAGTACGTTGTTGAGATAGAAGTCCCGAATCGTGGTTTCCGTCCAGATCAGTCGCCACAGGTCACCATGCTGCTCCCATCGACCACCGTACATTTCCGTTTCGATCCGTTGCGCCGGTCGCGGGGCACGAACGTAAAGTTCTTCCATGGACGCTTCGATTGGATACAGATATACGGCGGTGCCCCATTGCAGACCATAGCACGGAAACAAGCGTCGCTTCTTCGTCATGCGACTGAACTGTACGACATCCAGCTTTTTCTGGAACCTTGCCGGCAATTGCAGGACTCGTTCAAGCACATCATCCGCTGACACCGGATGCACATATCCGCGTCCGGCGATCTGAGTCACAATCTGCAGATTGTGATCGTTGCCTTCGTCGCTGCTGAGGGGATTATGCCAGACTTCCGGCGCATCAAATGCGCGGCCATGAGCCAGACCGTCGCCCCGATGCTGATGCGCCGACGCCGGACGGGCACTGGAACGGCGTGACGAAACACGATCGTGCCGCGCGGCCGGGAGATTTGAGCGGGTTGTAGTTCGGTGAGATGAATTGTGATGCAGCATAGCAGGACCCGTAGATCAGCAGGCGTTGACACTTACGTGCCGGAGGCAGCAGAAGATGGTTGACGCCAACTGCCTGAGTTCGAACTGCGACTCTGTGTCGCAGACCGAGGGGACGGGCATCCGTTCGGGGGAGGATTCGTTGCCCGTGGAACTCCTCTGGACAACGCCAACGACTCACTTTTGTCAGTGAGTACACACGATCCTAGCGGTCTGAAACAGAGAATCCAGATGAACAACGTAAGTGGCTGTGAGATAATGCTTTACGCACCACAATTGTTGAGCGCTGTGTCACTGAGAAGTTTCCGAGTGGCCGTAACTCGTTGCTGTCGAGCGGCTTGGGTTCTGTGGCATCTGCGTGTCCGAATTTGAGGGCATGTACAGTACTGGCGTACCCGCACTGGAATTTCGGCCGAGATTGAAGAAAACGATGAAGATTCTTCCATCTGGACCAGGGTTGGCAGACGTTCACTTTAAGCATTCTGATGATTGTGCCGCATGTTCAACCCGCAAAATGACAAGTCACATCCGCAGAATCTGCCGAAGTGAGTCACACCTCTGGCAACTCTGTTGCAGTTCAACGGCGGTTTTCCGCGAAGTGAGGTAAAGCGAGACAGGTGTGACGCAATAAACTTCATGTGATGCGGGAGAAGTCCTGCAAGCGTGGCGACGGATGTGCCGTTCGCGCGCATCTCCGTTGGCGGGAAACAGAATTCGTGCCTGGATCGATCCTTCGACAACTCTGTCTCTTAATGTGCGGTCTGCTGTTCGCCAGCGGATGTGGTGCGGCCATTCAACGCAGTGGAACCGAGCAATTGTTATTGTCTGATTCTGTGGATCGGGCGATCGATCAATTGGATCTTTCTCCACTGGCGGGGCGTAAAGTGTATCTTGACACTGAGTACATGAAGACGTTCAAAGGTGCCAATGTCTTTATCAATTCAGACTACATCATCAGTGCGTTGCGACAGAAGTTGACAACGACGGGATGTTTCATTCAGGCGACTCGTTTAGAGGCCGACTACGTTCTGGAAGCGCGCGTGGGTGCGTTGGGCACCGATTCAATGGAAGTGACATACGGAATCCCGTCGAGCAATGGTCTTGGTGTCGCCGCAACCGCCTTGAGTGGGGTTCCTGCAGTCCCGTCCATTCCTGAGATTTCCGTCGGTAAACGCAACGGCGTGAAGGGAATCTCCAAGATCGTTGTCTTTGCGTATCACCGTGAGACGAGCATTCCGGTCTGGCAGTCAGGCAGTGCCATCGCGCGCAGCGATGCCCGGGATTCGTGGTTCATGGGCATTGGCCCGCTGACACGCGGCAGTGTTTACAACGGCACGTTACTGGCAGGAAACCGGATCAATTCACCGTTTGAAAAGAAGAGTAAGACGCACGAAGTCAAGCCTCTCACGATGGCCGACAAGCACAGCTATGTGCATCCCGCAGTACTCGAACAACAACTGGCGGACGCTCAGGCAAACGAACCGGCGAGCGTTGAACAGGCCTCGCACCAGAAAGCCGAAACGCCTGGCACTGCAACCCTCGCTGCTCCAGCGCCCGTCGTAACGCCGTGACGAATTGCTCGGACGTTGCGCGGATGTTGTAGCAACGCTTGGATGGAAACGCCCTCCCTAGCGCGGCAAAGCCGCAAATCCGAAGTCCGAATTTCGAAATCCCAAAGAACTGCGGTCGAAAAGATGCGCGCAAAATGCGCAGTTGTTCAAAAGAAAGGATCTAAGCGTTATCGTGGGCCGACATTTGACGAACCCTCAGCCCCGCACACCAACGGCCATCCCGCTATGAACGGCAATTCGCATGGGAATGATGGGAAGAAGGGGAATGATGAGAATCATAATTCCCATCATTCGCATTACGGGCCGGCCGGAACATTGGGCCCGGCCATCGGTTTATCGTCAATCGAGAGATTTGCGAAAGACGGCATAGGATATGTCGGCCCTCCGGGCCTGAAACGCACAACTTACGTGGTTGGCGCAGAAGCTAAACATAGCTTTGTCCGGGCTTCTTCGTCGGGATGCAATGGCGGACGAGGGCGACCCTGATCGATGTAGTCGGCGTAATCTGCTGCGTCAAAAGTTTCGTGAAGCAGTTGCTGAAGATCAAGGACGGCATCCGGATCTTCCTGCTTGAGCGGAACGGGAATCACAGGCAATGCCTCACGCATTCTCATCGGCCACAGACCGACCTTCGGGCGTTCGTAACTGCGGCTGACCATGACCGCGTAGTCGCATTGAGCCAGTCCCTCAACCGGCATCTTCGCACCACCACGCAACAGGTCGATCTCCACAAAATGCACGTTGCCGGACAACAGCAGTTTGCGTTTGGCAAGGTACTGTTCCCGATCAGGACCGGTTTGTTTGTTCGTGGGGCTGAGCAGTTCGATCACGGTGATCAGATCGCGATAATTGGTGTCGCGGATTTCGATGAACGATTCGCTGATTCGATCGGTACTTGGTAACAGACTTCCATAGGCAATGGGCAACGTCGCTGTATTCTGACCGACCGATGCTGCGATGCCGGAGCCTTCGAACACGGCGATGTCGGGACGTCCGAGAAGCAGTCGTTGTTCGGT
>JAYUVA010000521.1:0-4149 GCA_043754375.1 Candidatus Kuenenia sp.
TGCAGACGCAATGGACGAAGATTTCGATGAATTTGATGGTGGGTTTGATGACGACAAAAAATAACTGTGCTGACGCCTGGTTCGCAGAGCGAACCGCGATCATGATCCCATGACAGTCCGGACCCGCGACTGCTACAACGTTCCCGGTTACTGGGATCTGGCATTCAGCGATGAAACGCTTCCGGAAGCTGATTTTCTGCAAGCCGTTGCGGCCCGATTCAGTCCGCGTCCCGTCAGGTCGGTGCTGGAACTTGGCTGTGGTGGTGGTCGGCAGACGCTGGAAATGTCAAGACGTGGTTACTCGGTTACCGCGATTGATCTGAATCCGAACTGCGTGAAATGGACTCAGAGCTGTCTTGATCGCAGCCAGCAATCCGCCGACGTCCAATGCGGGGATATGGCCGATTTTCAGCTCTCAAAACCCGTCGATCTGGCGCATTGTCTGGTCAATACGTTTCGCCATCTGATCAGCGAACAATCGGCCCATCGACACTTGCAATGCGTTGCCGCAGCACTGAAGCCTGGTGGGCTTTATGTTCTCGGTTTCCACTTGCTGCCTCCGGATGCGGCTGAGATCGATTGCGAACGCTGGACGATTCGAAAAGGTACGACTCGCGTCACAACGACCATTCGAGTACTCAACTTCAGCCGTCGGAGCCGGATCGAAACGGTTCGCTTCTGTCTGAAGGTGACGACCCCCCGTCGCATCATCCGCACGGCCACCGATCACCGCCTCCGCATCTACCGAGCGGATCAGTTTCGCAGGCTGCTGCGAAGCGTATCCGAATTCGAACTCATCGGCGTCTACGATTTCTGCTACGACCTTTCTGAACCACTCCCACTGAACAACATTCTGGGCGATGCCGTTTTCGTGCTTCGTCGAAAGTAAGTGCCTGCCGGCAGAATGAAACTATTTCTGCGCGGCCACGGTCTGGTCGGGAATCTGTTTTGGGATGGCAATGAACGAAGTGGTCATGCTGCCGTCTTCGGAATTCCAGACCCGGATCTCGCCGTCGTAGCTGCCGGAGGCGATCAGTTTGCGGCCGGGATTGGCGCTCAACGTGTAGACCCAGTCGCTGTGACCTTCCATTTTGCGGAGTTCAGCACCATCGGCAGCCTTGTGCTCATGGACTGCACGGTCGCCGCTGGCGGAGAGAATCAGATCGCCGGGCAGTATCTGAATCCGAAAGATGTCACCTCCAAAACCGCCGATCGCCCGGATTTCTTTCGCATCAGCGGAATTCCAGACTCGCAGACGACGATCACTGCCACCGCTGACAACGGTCGTGTTGTCTGCAAGGAAGGCTGCGGAGTAAACCGGTTCACCGTGTCCGCTGAATGTAATGACCGGGTTGCCGGTCGCGGATTCAAACACCTTGCAGGTTTTGTCGCGACTGCTGCTGACCAAACGCTGTCCGTTGGCAGACCAGTTTACGTCCATGACCCAGTCGGCGTGATCTTCGATCCGCACGACCTCGGAACCGTCAGCAATTTTCACGACAATAATCGACCGATCAGCGCCAGCACACGCCAGCGTCTTGCCATCCGGGCTGAAACTCAGTGCGAAGACTGCATCACGAGCCCGCACAAGAGTCCGCATGAGATGACCGTCCGCTGCCGAAAACAATTTCATTTCACCCAGTTGTCCAGGTGTGCCGGCAGCGACTGCAAGAGTACTGCCATCTGCACTGAACTCAAGGTCATAAATGCGTTCGGCGACGTTCGAAATTCGCCGGATGAGTGTGCTGTCGGCAGTGTTCCAGACGAGCACTTCGTGATAACCGGAAGAGGCCAGTTGATTGCCATCGGGGCTGAACGCGATCGCCGTCACTGGGATCGCGACGCGGTATTCGGCTGGTGGCAGCGGCTGAGTCTTTTCCGGCATCACATCGAACAGATCCGCTGTCAGAGCAACGCCTGCATCCAATGGCGCCCCGACATTGATCCAGTGCTTTACCACCGCTATTTCACCCGGAGACAATGGATCTGCGTCTTTCGGCATCGAACCATCTTCGATCATTGTGATCAGCAGTGATTCCGCGCTGCTGTGTGCACTCACAGCCGTACCGGATTCGCCACCTTTTAAGAGTGACGCAAATGAATCCAGATTCAGACGTCCGCCCGGACTGCGAGTGTTATGACAGGCAACGCAGCGTTCAGCCAGGATCGGTGCAACGTCGCGTGAGAACGAAACAAATCGGCCAAGCGGCTCCAGCGCCGCTTCGGCCCGACGACTGGCGACAAGAGATTCAGTGGCGATGATCCGGGATTCGGCCTGTAGTTTCTGCAATGAGGGTTCAAGACCGGTCAACTGCGCGTTCAGCATTTTCTGCCATCTTTCGCCGTCCGCTGTGACGATCTTGAGCGCGATGCTCTCAGTATCCGCTGCCGCCAGCGCATCACCCGCTGCTTTCCATGCCGCTCGCATCGGTTCTGCAGCAGCGATGGCTGCCTGATGTGCGACAGTCCGGACTTCCAGTTCCGCCCTGGCGACAGCACTTTTGGCGACAGTATCATCGCGTTGCGATGTCACCTGTGTCAGCAAAGCGTCAGTATTAGCCTTTAACGGCACAAAACTGGCGATTGCTTTCTCCAGCCCCTGGATCGAAATTGAGGCATCTGTTCCCGTCAGCTTTGAGGCTTCTCTCAGCGTGTTGAGTGAGTTCTGCAGCGACGCGACGGATGTGGCGAGTGATTCGGTCGAGATCGTGACCGACTTCATTTGTTCCTCCTGCGCGGTGAGTTGGGTCATCATGGCATCGACGCTGGTCTGTGCTGCCGCCATGGCAACCTGCGCTGCCGTGACAATTGCGTCTCCCGCCTCCAGCGCCGCCCTTGTCTCGTTCGACTTCTTTTCAACTTCCGCACGCTGCGCTACGATGGCGGCGATTTTCTGCTCCGCGTCGGACGCCTTGCTCCGCCATTCAACAGAAGATTTCCGGAGTGTCGCGAGCGCATTCTGTAACTGCATCTGAGTGGCCGTCATGTTGGCCAGACGAACCGACACTTTGCCTGCAGTCAGGACAAGTTGATCGGCAGCTTCGTGATGCGGAAGAGCATCCGTCAGATCAGCCAACTGCCTGTTCAGTGCGTCTGCCGTTTGCTGAAGGGCCTGCACCTGTGATGTTTCTGAGGTGGCTCGCTCCTGAGCTTCATCCAACTGTTTCCGTAATTCCCCCACACGGCCGGTCGCCACAGCTTCCGCGCCCTTGCGCAACGTGAGGTCTTTTTCGGCGTTTTGCTTTTGCAACGCAGCCTGTTCAATCTGCAGACGCACCTGCGCTGCGCCCAACAATCGATCCGCTCCGGACGCTGCATCGTCGGCAATCGCGGGCAGCAAGCAAAGGGAAAAGACCAGAACGGTGGTCAGCACACGGCAGGGCAGGTCAAATCGAAGCATGGTGAATCCCCAGGATTAAGGCGGGAATCGTCATGTTGCAAAACCGCAACATGACAATCAACACTAGGATTCAACTTATTCATCGCGATGTCAAGCTCACCGGAATCAGCAAACTTCAGCATCTGAAAAATTGCACGATCGGTACCATCGATTCAACCCATACGATCTTCAGCCCTTGCGGTGCCGAATCTTGGCTCGCATACGTCGCTTCTTGCGACCGATTTTTCGCCGACCCTTACCCGTCTTCTTCGTTCCCATGAGCCAGTAATCTCCGAAATTCAAACAGAGTGCCAAGTTAGAAGGGGCGAAGAATAGCAACCTGAGCGGTCAGGTTCAAATGAGGATCGATTCCGTTCTCGAACCAAAGCATTTGAGTCTGCCTGAACGGGGCAACAAATGAAATTCAGGCCAACAAAAAAGCCCGGTTGACCAAAACGGCACAACCGAGCTTAAAAAGGGGAGAGTGGGAGTCGAACCCACGCGTGACGGATTTGCAATCCGTTGCCTTAGCCACTTGGCTATCCCCCCAATATTTTGAGTTCTGTCATATTTCGATTGGGCAGTTTAAGTGAACTATGACGCCAAGGCTGTCTCAAGGATTTATACCGAATGTATCGGCAGGCGGTCTACTCTCCTGTACTGAAATCCTGCTGAAAATCCCTTGCAACGCCAGATCCTGGAATGCCGTGGATCGAGTTCTGGCGGAATTTTCCGTCATATCATCTGCCGTTTGTGAATTGAAATCAGCC
>JAYUVA010000522.1:0-3416 GCA_043754375.1 Candidatus Kuenenia sp.
TGCTGCATATCGAACGCGGTGAGTAAGACAATCTGAGGAGCTTTGTCATGGCGAAATTAAAAGGCATTGATTTCAAGGCGTTGCTGCTGAACCACGGAGAAAAAATCGGCGCGGCCCTGATTGTCCTGCTGGGATTGACCGGACTAGCAACCGCGAGTTGGTCTCCATCTTCAAAACAGCCGGACGATCTGAATGCGGTGGCTGAACGAACACGATCCGCATGGTTGGCGAATGCTTTCACCGAAGACAAGCGAACATCTTTCGACGATACGCCGGATGTACTTGCACTCGCGGAACGGATGCAGTCTGAAACTGAAGACCTCGAACGGTTTTCGACGGGAGAACCCTGGAATGCACCGATTCATCGCAAACGTGAACGCCGTGGGGCGGTCATTGTACTTGCAGCCACCGATCCGGAAGCGACTGCTGTCGCGATCGTGATGGCAGAGAAACCTGATATTGAAGATGAAGAGGCCGAAGAAGCCGATCCTGCGAAGAAGGACAAGAAAGCAGAACCGAAAGTTGGTGAAGACGTTGAGAAACTCTTTGGCGTTGCGGGCGGTGGACTGGCCGGGCAGAATGGCGGCGTTCCCGGTGCAGCGGGTCTTGGCGGGTTAGGGGCGGGCGGGGGATATCCAGGTGGTGCGTCCGGAATTGGCGGGAAGGGTTCTGCAGGCGGATTCGCTGGTGCTCCTGGCGATGCGGGCGGAATGACGGGTGACATGGGCGGCGAAATGTCGAGCGGCGGCGCGGGTATGATGGGTGGTATGATGGGGTCTGGTGGTATGATGGGGTCTGGTGGTTATGGAGACAGTGGCTACGGAGAAAGTGGTGGATTCGGCGGGATGATGTCGGCCTCAGCGGAACGCAAAGTGCGTTACCATAGCGGCGTTTCTGTCCGCATGATTTTCCCGCTTCTGGAGCAGATCCGCTCAGTCTCTGAATCACTGCATCTGCCTCAAGCCGACCCGCAGGTGGCTCGTGCAATCGAATTTGTGGGCTTCCAGATTGAACGTAAGAAAGAAGTGCCAGGAACTGAACCGTGGTCAGGTGAATGGGAAAGTATCTCAACCGACGAAATCGGTGAAATCCTTTCTAAGTCTCTTGCATTCGACCTGGATGTCGTGAATCCAAGCGTGACACGGAGCGAATTGACTATGCCATTACTGCGGTTAGCGGCTGGAAAGTGGACAACTGCGGACGCATCCCACAGGAAGCTGGACGATTTCAAACTGGACGAAGAAGAGCAGCAACTGGTCGATCGGTATAACGCGAAGCTGCTTGAAGAAGTGGAAAAACGCAAGAAAATGATGCCGGATCAGACCAAAAAAGGCGGCTTCACACGCTTCATGCTGAACAGTGCAGACTTGAACAATGCTGTCAACGATACGACAAATCTGACAGATGATCTGTTTGACGAAATGAACGACAGCAAAGATAAAGATTCGGCACAGAAAGGACAGAAATCAAGGTACGACAACAAAGAAGAATTGAAAAAGCTTATTAGTAAAGCCATGTCGACCGGGCGAGTTCTCCTGGTGCGGTTTATGGACTTCACCTGTGATCGTGGCAACACCTACATTTATCGTGTCCGCCTGGAAATGAAAAATCCAAATTTCAAGTACCCCGTTGATCAACTTGAACAGCCGGAGCTTAATACGCAGGCAACTATTTTCTCCGACTGGAGTGAACCAACGACTCCAACGTTTGTACCTCAGTCGTATCGATACTACACACAGCGTGCCGATAATCCGCAGTCGGTAAAAGTTGGCATGTATTATGAAAACGAAAAAGCAGGAACACCTGCCATGGCGAATCTTGAAGTGCGTGTCGGCTCTCGCATCGGCGGCAAGTCGGACGTTGAAGTTGTGGATCTCTCCACATCTGTTCTGGAAACTCAGAGTATCGAATTCAAATCGCCTGACTTGCTCGCAGCAATTTCACCCTCGATTCGACTCAACAGCGGCGAAAGCCCTGAATTAAAATCACATATTGACGCATTGCGCGGCCAAAAACCACTTTCTGACCGAATTACTGTCGTGGACAGTAATGGTGCGATTGTGACTCGTTACGTCGGTGACTCGATAGCAAACGGAGGCCGTCCACGCAACCAGCAACTTGACACGAAGTTCTATCAGGACATTCTGAAACTCTATGAACACCTGAAAAAAGACTCGAACGCTGCTGCGGCAGGAATTTATGGTGGAAGCGGAGAATCCGGAGGCATGTCAGGTTCCGGGAAGATGGGCGGGAAGATGGGCGGGATGATGGGAGGGTCTGAGGGCGGCGGAGGCTACGGTGGTGGCATGAGTGGTGGCCACTCATTGAGCGGCGGAGGTCGTGGTTCTTCGGGCAAACGCGGCGGCGGCAGCGGCGGCAATCGTCAAAGTGGGGGAGGAGCTGGCGGAAAAAACCCATGAGGCCGCATCAAATGCGTTCCGTACCCCAACAATCGGGATAAATTGTTAAGTCTTATCCGGAGACTTTTAGAAATCATCGCGAGATTCGCAAAAAGAGCGAACAACCAGTTGCCAATTCGCGACGAAACACGTCCAATAGGTGACCGTGGCGATCGGAAATGTTACATATCGTAGTTGACTGAGCCTGTGATGGCGCCTGACTGCTGTATCTTCAGTTCCGAATGGCATGGCTTCCGTGGGGACGGAAGATTTCGGGTCCGCGCAACATGGTGGCTGCGCGTTTTGTTTGGTCGGCTGTCACTATCAGCAGGCAATGAGTCGTCCTGTTGAAGACATGGTGACGTTCGTTCGAACGCATTTTGCGATGGACACACAATTTCCTTTGGCTCCTGTCGCGGATCTTCCGTGGCTGGCATATGCTTCACTGCTTGTTATCGCAGTGTATTTTCGTTTTTCGCGCGCGTTGACAATCAGAAATCTCGATCTGATCCTTATTCTGCTGATTGCTGCTGCGGTCGTCGTTTACAGCCATTTTCGAGATGTGCCGTATTTCGCAGAGGTAGTTGAGTCTGTGTCGTTAGCGACGGCAGAGACAGATGTGTCGCCAAAGACTCTGCCAGGTGATGCCTCGCCAGGCGACGAGATTCGGACGGCTCCAATTCGTACAATGGTCGCCGTAGATCATCCGTTGTACACATGGAGTAAACTGGCACTCGTGGCTCTGGCGGTTTTGCTGGTGGTGCGATTACTCTTTGATGAGTCTCTCACTCGGCGTCCTCGACTGGATCAGAATTTGAATCCGGCAGGACTTACGTTTCTGTGCATTCCGGCGTTTGCGATTCTGGCCTTTGGAGTTTTTCTGAAGCCTGCTCCCGTGACAAACGTCAAAGCCATTGAACATGGTCGAGCATTATTGCAGCGGCGCGAAGTAGAAGTCAGCCGAACCGAAGCCCTCGGTGACGTGCCGGCACCGACGGAAACACTGATTGCGGCGGG
>JAYUVA010000523.1:0-4104 GCA_043754375.1 Candidatus Kuenenia sp.
CCCATCAATTTGTATTCGCCGCTGTTGACTTTGAAGCCGCAATGGTAGGTGACTGCTGAGTACAGAAGTCCCAGGGAATGAGGAAACGTGATCTGTTTCCGGAGTTCGATCCGGTTCCCTTTTCCTGTCCCCCAGGCAGTCGTACACCATTCGCCGACGCCATCCAGCGTGAGGAATGCAGCTTCCACAAACGGACTGGAAAAGAAGGCACTGGAGGCATGGCTTTCGTGGTGTTCAGTGAAGACCAGTTTGGCCCTTGTCGCTCCCGGAATCGCCCTGCGAATGGTTCGATGGATATAGAGCTTATCTTTCAGCCAGACAGGAATTGCCATCACGAAACTGCGAAACCCTGACGGCGCGAATGCCAGATAGGTCTCGAGCAGACGCTCAAATTTCACCAAAGGCTTTTCGTAGAACGCGATGAAATCCAGATCGGAAGCCTCCAGCGCGGCTTCGGTCAGGCAATACCGCACGGCTTCGACGGGGAAGGCCGGGTCATGCTTCTCTCGTGTAAATCGTTCTTCCTGGGCTGCGGCAACAATTCTGCCATCCACGACCAGAGCCGCCGCACTGTCGTGGTAGAACGCAGAAATCCCAAGAATTGCCGTCATTACATTCGTCCTGCTCAGCGTGAGACTCAACATCGTTTTTAAAAAATAGTCGGTCACGGTGCCGAAGAATCAAGCATTCAGTGAGATCCAAACGATAACAACTAAAGTCGTTTTCGCGACACCTTTGGGTATTCTCGCTCGCAGTAGAATCGTCCTGCTATCGAGCTTCCGACACAAAAAACAGCAGCTAAAACGTCAGAAATGCGACGTAATTCGGGTGGATGGCAAATTGAATCGCTCTCAGAGATGAATGATGGCATTCCGATTGCATTTCAAAGAAATGGCCTTCAGTTCAGATCGTTCAGTCCCGTGTGAGTGTAACAATGTGCCAGTCCAGAATGATTCCTGTCTGTATTCTTCTTGTTTGTACCGGCTGCTCGGCGGCGAGGGTAACGCATCCGGTCGCGGAGTCTGAGTCCATTTCAGTGACGATGCCGGGTGATCGAGATTCAGCCACGGATCATGACGAGGCCCTGGGCAGCATCATCGGCACATGGGAGGCTCAGCAGTTCGGACACCAGATTCTGACAACACGGCCGGACGGAACCGCCACGATCAAAATGTCGCTGACTCCGATGGCAGCAGTCCTTTACGGTCGGCAGGTCACGCTCGATCTTCTATGGACTCTTGACGGCGAAGTGCTGACTCAGCATATCGTCGGAGGTTCACCGGCGCGCAGCGTCGAGAAACTGATCGCAAGGTTTGGTGAAACGCAACAGTTTCGCGTCCTGGAGACTAAGCGAGATCAACTCCTGGTCGCAAAGAGTCAGGCCGACAGCAATCCTGTCTGCTGGACTGCGGTGACTTTAGCGAATTGATGACTACGGCTGGGTACGCGTGGCTGTCGTGAACTGATTGAGCCGATTCAGGACCGTCTGCAGCAGGAGTTCGTCAGCCGGAAACATGGGGTCACAGTGCTTGTGCAGGCGAAGTTCTTCCACGATGCGCCAAGCCTGATCCAGCTCTTCCATTTCCAGCAACGCGGCAGCCTTATAGGTTAAAGCGGCCTGCGAATGATGCTGCTCATCAATCCCGCTCAACGTCGATAACACATCTGCATATCGGTCGCCGGCCAGCAGGACTCGACCCTGCATCACGCGAAACGCCGGATTCCCCGGCTGCATCTGAATTGCATGCGCGATCAGATCAGCGGCTTTTTCCGGTGAGCATCCTTCGACCGCCAGAATCCACGCCTGACGCGCTGAGACTTCGCCGTCATCAGGCGGTGCGCTTTGAATCTGCTCCAGAACCTGAGTCGCTGTTTCCATGTGACCACCGTAGAGCAGCACATCGGCATAACAGATCCTCAGTGCTGTGCTGTCTGGGGCGGCGTTAATCATTGCGACAAGTTCCTGCATCACCACCGGGAGGACACCCTGTCGTGGCGATGCGTACTGTACAAACGCCAGCAGCGCTCTGGCCTTAATGGACGGGTCCGTTGTTGTGTCGATGGACTTTATTCGCTGCAGGGCTGCAGCCCTCTCGATTGCCGACTGCTGAAGTCGATTCTGCAGTTCACCGCTCTGTTCGCCATTCATTTTTGCCAGCGCACGCTGGAATGCGGAATTTGCAGGGTTGGCAGTGGATGCACTCTCCAGAACCGCAATCGCTTCGGACATCCTGCCCGACGCCATCAAGAGATCTGTTCGCAGCAGTGTGCGCTGAGTCGAATCGGTGATCAACGGATTTCTGTCTCGCACCAGTTCGGCCACTTCATTCCAGTTTCGCAGTCCGGCTGGTTGTTCGAGATTCCGCTGAATCAACAGATCCGCAAGGACGGCGGGCACTCCCGGCACTTCCATCAACTGTCGATACTCAGCGATGGCCATGTCCTTGCGCCCCGCGGTGATCCATGCCGAAGCCAGTCCCAGACGACCAGCGACTGATTCCGGAGCCGCTGCCAACACGGTTCGGAAGGCATCCACAGCAGTCGTTGCGTCGCCGGAATTCGAACGGCACACCGCCAATAACATCTGCGCTCGATGTTGCAAAGCAGAACCCGGTTCTGACCAGGCGACCGCGCGCCGCAATGAAACATCGGCGTTTTTCCAATCCCTGCGAAGCGATTGAACGCGACCACTGAGCAACTCCAGCTCGGCCTTGGGCAATGCGGTGGCAGGCAGACTTCTGAACAATCGCTCGGCTTTTTCGGTTTGCTCCTGCATCAACAGATACTCAAGCAACGCACTGTGCAATGGAAACGCCTGCGAATCGCGGATGATGCCGGCTTCCAGAATTCCGGTCGCAGCAGCCGGCTGCTGATTCTTCCAAAGCAACGCCGCAAGATGAACTCGGAACGATGTCTGCTGCGGATTGCGTTCGACGCAGCCCTGCAACTGACGAATGGCCCGAGGAAGATCTGCGTCGTTGAAGTTTGCGGGTTGTGTTGTCTGTGGCTTGCCGGAAACATCATCTGACTGGAGGCAATGCACCAGAATCGCATTCAGTGTCACGTCGTCCGGCGCTGCCAGAAGTCCCTGCCAGACATGCGGCAATGCCTGTGAGAACCTTTTCGCTTCGATCAGGTGCAGAGCTCGCAGACGACGCGCTTCGACCGTATTGCAGCTCAGCACCATCTGATCGAGGATTGAATCGGCATCAAGCATCAGGTGCAAGTGTGCTGTCGCCAGTGTCGCCAGTTCGTCAAACGCACGTTCCGGCGGATCCGAACACGCCAATGCACGCTGATAACAGCGGGCCGCGTCTTCGGTCCTCCGGCCGGTGCGCGCACAATGGCCACTCAGATACCAGACCTCAGCAGATTCTTCCCACAGTGTCTGTAGAATCTGCAGATGGGCTTGTGCATCGGAGAATCTGCCGAGTTCGACCGCGATACGTGCCTGTTCAAGTCGCAGTTCCGTTTGCGGCAAATCGTGGCGAAGTAGCTCTTCGTTCAGGCGGAACGCCTGTTCCAGCGCTGGGCGCGTGCGGATATGTTTTGACAGCAGCGAAGACAGCTTCTCTCGCGCGTCCAGGTCTGACGAGCGAAACACCAGGTATTGATTCAATTGTATTTGTGCGTTGTGATAGTCCTTAGCTTCCAGCGAAGCGTATGCGGACTGTCGCAGAAAAATGACCGACTTGCCAAACTGCCTGTCGTGCAGTTTTTTCATGCCGAACAGAAACGCCAGGAAGGTAACGGCGATCAACGCTGCAGCCCGGAAATTGAGGACGCAATGACGACCTGACGCTTTGGATCCGAGGAAATTCATGGCCGCTGCAGCCCCCCGCGAATCTCCGGCAACGCTTCGTCAGGAAGTGCCCCGGACTGTGTCACGTTAAAGGTCTGAGACAATGCCTGGTCGATGACGAACGGGCCGGATGATAGTTCGTAACCGACACATTCGGAACAATACGATGCGTGTGGTCTTGTTGCAAATGTCATCGTAGCGCTCTGTTGGTCGTTGCAGGTCAGGACTGATCACTGCCCGCGACGAGGAAATCAAATGTTGCAGAAACGCTACGTCATGATTGGGTGATGGGAGTCAATCGA
>JAYUVA010000524.1:0-2856 GCA_043754375.1 Candidatus Kuenenia sp.
TGCTTACCACCGGCTAATTTCTCGAACCGCTTCGCGGTAACGCACACAATTCACAACTACATCCTTCACATCACCATGCAGGCCATCGACATCACGCGCGCACTTATATTTGTCGATGAACCCGTTATCTGCGACTGTGCTTAATTGAACCGTCATATGTCTCAATCTTCACCAAGCCATAGTTCCTCCGGTCGGCCATCAACCGCTGTTGCTCGTACAGGTCCGCGTGAATTGTGGACGATGGACGCGCAGTTGAAAGACATTCAGCCTGGCAGTGGTGTCGTCATCCATCTGGAAAAAGCCTGGGGCGGCGTGCGGCGGTGCTGGCTGAAGACGTTTCGGCGCGGATATGTCAGCCGGATGGCGGCGTGTCGCAAAGGTGATTTCAATCCCTGTCCGCACGAGGTGCTTGATCCGCGCGACCTGAAGTTCTATCGCAATCAGGGCGGCTGGTATTGGGATCTGCAGGATGACCCGTTCGCCTGGCGAGACAAACTGCCGTTTGCCCGCGTCGGACTGGCTGAACTTTTCCTGATGTGCGGCAGTACAACGGCAGCAACGCTCTGGCTTGCATGGTGGGCGAATCAATCCAGCGGAGCCCTCAAAGTGATCGCGATCCTGCTGGCCGTGACGTGTGCTGTCATCTGCGGACTGATCGCATGGTTCTTCCGCAATCCGCGACGCATCAGTCCGCCTGAGCCGGGGCTGGTTGTTTCTCCTGCGGACGGAAAAATCACAGACATCCAGGAAATCGCATTCGACGACTACATTGGCGGTCCGGCCAGGAAAATCGGAATCTTTCTGTCGATCTTTAATGTTCATATCAATCGTGCGCCGATCTCCGGGCGCGTCGTCGGTTTACGATACCGCCCGGGAAAATACCTGAACGCCCTGCGTCCTGAATCGGCCCAGGAGAACGAGCAGCTGGCCATGATGCTGGAAGAAAACCAGGCACCTTTTCGCGGGATGATTGTGCGCCAGATTACCGGTGCGATTGCCCGACGTATCGTGTGCTGGAGCAAACCGGGCGACGAATTGGGACGTGGCGAACAGTTTGGCATGATAAAACTGGGTTCGCGGACGGAACTTGTGCTTCCCGCCGAGGAAGGTCTTGAAATTCGTGTGCGGCCTGGCGATAACGTCACGGCTGGTATTAGCGTGTTGGCATCGTATGCAGTGCATAAGTAGATCCTTTCTGCCGGAAAGGACGTGTTTGGTAGGTCCTTTCTGCCGGAAAGGACATCGCAACTTGTTGCGACCTGCGACCGAAACAGATTTGAGTGGACGGCGACGGACCGACGTTGAGCGGATGTTCGCTTTGCGGCGAAAGTCCTCCCCGGCAGGGAGGACCTGTCATTAAAACCTGAGCGACACGACATGTCCGACACTACCACTGACCCCGAACCCCAAGCGCCTCGGCCTCGCCGAATTCGGCATCGGAAAGTGTTCGCCGTTTTGCCGACACTTTTGACGCTGTGTAATGCCGCGTGCGGGTTCGGAGCGATCTCCATCGCCGCCAAAGTCGGCCCGGATCACTTCAAAGGTGTCGAACTGATTACAGCAGCACAGTTGATTTTCCTCGCGATGCTGTTCGACATGCTCGACGGCAGCGCTGCACGACTCACGAACCAGACCTCGGACTTCGGCGCGCAACTGGACAGCCTGAGTGATGCGATCAGCTTCGGAGTCGCTCCGGCATTCATCATGCTGCAGCTCGTGCATCCGGATCATCACTTGATGGATACGATCATCACCGCTCCGTTCAACTATCATCCACGAATCCTGTGGGCGATTGCCGTCCTGTTTATGGTGTGCGCCATCCTGCGGCTGGCCCGATTCAATGTCGAAACTGAAGAGGAAGATTCACATGACTTCTTCAGCGGACTGCCTTCACCGGCGGCGGCGGGCGTGGTCGCTTCGTTCCCGATCGGCGTGAGGGAACTGAAGGAACAGTTGAGTGCTGAAGGGACTGTCTCATGGGCGCAACCTGCGGCTGACTACCTGCTCCCGGGCCTGGTCATACTGTTGCCGTTGATCACACTGGCGGCGGCGATGCTGATGGTGTCGCGCATCCGCTATGCACATGTGTTCAATCAGATGATTCGCGGGCGTCGGAGCCGTAAACAGATTTTGCAGATCGTGTTTGCGATGGTGCTGGTGTTCGTCGTTCGCGAAATGGCTTTGCTCGTGCTGTTTTGCGTTTTCGCATTTTCCTCGCCCCTGCGTGCATTCGGGGAACGCTATTTCCTGAAGCTGAAGAAAAACAAAACGACATCGTCGGAAACGAAGGCCGCATGAACCTCAAAGATTACATCCGGTCAGTCCCGGATTTTCCAAAGCCCGGCATCATGTTTCGGGACATCACGCCGCTGCTGAAATCGTCCGATGCCATGAAGGAAACCATCCGTCGCCTTGCCGAACCATTTCGCGACGCAGGTATCACGACAATTCTGGCAGCCGAAGCACGTGGCTTTGTATTCGGCGCACCGTTAGCGATGGAACTGGGGGCGGGCTTTGTACCGGTCCGGAAGCCGGGGAAGCTGCCCTGGGAAACACACAAGTTCAGCTACGATCTGGAGTACGGTTCTGACTCGCTGGAGATCCACAGCGACGCGATCGGAGCCGGTGATCGTGTACTGCTGGTTGATGATTTACTCGCCACCGGCGGCACCATTGAAGCCTGCATGAAGCTGGCTCAACGGCAGAACGCAGACGTCATCGGTGCGGCGTTTGTGATTGAACTGGCGTTCCTCAATGCTCGCCAGCGTCTGAATTCTCTGCGTGTCAACAGTCTGATTGCATATCAAACAGAAGACGCTGAAGAATAGGCGTTTCTAGTCGTCCCTGAACAAACTG
>JAYUVA010000525.1:0-8069 GCA_043754375.1 Candidatus Kuenenia sp.
CCAGACAGCTGCCGGAACTGCGCTACGCTTGGTCCGGCCTACCCCTCTGGAACTCAACTAAGAGAGCCACACTAAAGTGCTGGTTTGATAAAGTTGTCGCTCGCTTGATCGGCTGCCTTTGAGTAGTAGACTTTGGCAATGCCACTCATCGCCACAATCAACAGGCCAAGCAGAATCGCAATCGTGGTCCATTTCGCGGCGTTGTCGCGAAACTTCTGCGTTCCCTTTGACCGTCCCGCGAGCACAGATGCAATGAAGAACACCCCCAGCGCCAGGAGAATCTTTGTGTCAACCATCGCGTGCCACAGTCCGTCTTTCCTGTGCAGGGGAAGACCTTTGACATAATTGTAGAGTCCGCTGATCAGCAATCCGCCGATCGCGGCATGAACGAATCTTTTCCATCGACCGCGAACAGCTTCCTTCAGCTCCTGCGATTGATCCTTCAGTGCAGGTCCGACGACCAGCTTCAAACAAATTGTTCCGCCTAACAGCACAATTGCTGAGCCGATATGCATCCAGCGGAAAACGATGTCGATTATCAGATTCATTGAAAGGCTTTCAGGCAATTAGACGTGTGGTCAGAGGATTTTACTTCCGGCGCAGCACAAATACGACATCTTCCGTCATTCCGGTGACGACCTGCGGTTGGCGGATGTTGTAGGAAAAGTCATACGACTCGGCGATCTCCAGCTGAGGCACGGATTTCACGAGTGACAAAAACTGTGAATATTTGTACGTGCGATATTCCATGTGATCCACAATGCGCATGCGTTTTGTCGGCGTGAACACGTCGATGTTCAGGCCAAGGTGTTCCAGGCGCTTTTTGCGATCAATTCCCTTGGACCACATGTGTGAATTAACCACCAGATTGCCTCGCCGAGCTGACCAGCTTTCTTCCTGCATCGCAGGGCAGGATGTGGGTTCCAGATGTATGCCCAGCACATACAGCCCGCCCTTATTCATGGCTTTGGCCATGCATTCCAGGTGATTGCGTGCCTGCTTTTCGGTCGCGAGGTGGCGAAAACTGTTGATCATATTGAACGAGGCGTCGAACTTCTTCTTCAACTTGAAGTTTGACATGTCCGCGACGACTACCGATTCCGGCAAGTTGTACTTGCTCAGCCGTTCGTTGCAGAAATCGACCGCCCTGGGGTTCAAATCATTTCCCCCGACATCATAACCGGATCTGCCTAATTTGATCAGCAGTCGCCCGGTGCCGCATGCAGGTTCGAAGACTCGCTTCACTTCGCAGCCAGCGTGTTTGGCGAAACATGCCTTCAGAAATCGAAATTCCGCCGCCACGTCCGATCCGAAAAGCAGGTCGTAGTATTTTGGATAGTCGTAGATGCTGGCGACAACTTCATTCGACATGGAGATAACTCAAAATGTGCAATGTGGTCTGTCCCGATACTCCAGGACCGTGAGGGTAATTGATCTGCAAAAACCGGCGGCTAGCGCCTTGCCGCTCACAAAACCAGCGGTAATCAGACAGATTCCAAGTAGTTTCAGGGCAGGCTCGCAGCTTCGAGCTCAGCGATTCTGGTGGGCAGCTTACCGTGTGTCAGCATGAAAGCATCGCTCTGGGCGACGGGAACCCTGAAAAAATCTGCGTCCGCAGGTTTTTCGCAACTTTCGCCCCGGATGAGAAGCCTTTGCGAATCTCGATAACAGTTATCCATCTGGTGTTGAACGTTGAATTCCAGATCGATATGCTCCCTCGCTTGCGAAAAACCAGCCTCGAGACGAATCTCACTTCCACAGGCTGGTTTGCGGCTTAAAAATTGAATGTTCGACGGTTTCAGGCAGGAATGCGGAAATCATCGGACATATGGCGAATTCACTAGTTCTATCGAGCTTTGTTCAGGGTACTCCCAGATGTCGCAGGATCTTCTTTTAAAGGCGGAACGCCGCACAACACTCGGCACCGTTGAGACGCGCCGTTTGCGCAGCACGGGTCGTGTGCCGGCAAATATCTACGGGATGGGCAAGCCAGGCGTGTCCGCTTCTGTGTCCGGTGATGCCGTCAGCAAGCTGGTAGCAACGCTGTCATCGGTTGTGGATGTGGAAGTCGATGGAACGGTCGATAAGGCTGTCGTGCAGGAATTGCAATGGGACGTGTTCAGCACAAAAGTCATCCATGTCGATCTGCGTCGCGTTGATCCAGGCGGACGTGCAACGGTCAATGTGCCACTGGAATTGCGTGGCGAGGCGGTTGGCCTGAAAGACGGCGGAGCTGTGCGGCAGTTGGCAAAGGTGATTCGGATCGATTGTCCCGACTATCGAATTCCAAAGTCCATTGTTGTGCGAATGGGGGCTTTGCAGATTGGTGACACCGTCAAAGCCAGTGACCTCCAGTTGCCGGACCATGCCAAACTGGTAACGTCGGCAGACGAAGTTTTGGTTGAACTGTATGATTCTCGCAAGGTTGTGTAGGTGATGACTGGGCCAGAGCCGGATTCATGGCGATGAAACTGGTTGTCGGGCTTGGCAATCCGGGTGTACACTATGCAGGGACTCGCCACAACGCGGGTTATGATGTAATAATCGAGCTCGTGCGGCGTTGTAAACCGGGAAAGTCGCAGAGCAAATTTTCGTCGGTCATCTGGGAATACGTTGCCGATTCAGGCAAAATTCTGCTGGTGACACCGACAACGTATATGAACCGAAGCGGCGAAGCTGTCCAGCAGATCGCGAATTTCTATCAGGTTTTGCCGCAGGACGTGGCGGTTATTTGTGATGATATTAATCTGCCACTCGGGCGAATCCGCTGGCGAGCCAGTGGTTCGGCAGGTGGTCAGAAAGGGTTGGCTGACATTCTACAAAGGCTGGGGACAGATCAAATTCCTCGGCTGCGTTTGGGTGTCGGGCGTCCTCCGGGGCAGATGGATGCTGCTGATTTTGTGCTGTCTCGGTTTCGTGCCGAGGAGCGTGAAGAAGCAGATATGATGACAAAGACAGCGGCCGATTCTGCGGAAGCATGGATCGCGGATGGTGTTGTGAGTGCGATGAATCGATACAATCGGTCATCTGAAGAATAATTATCAGCCAGGCTTTTTCAGGAGCAGTTCTTTAGTGTCAGCCGTAGCAGAAAATCCAGTGCGTCAGCACTTTTACGAAGGCATGTTCCTTGTCGATAGTGGCAAATTTGCGACTGACGCGGACGCCGTCACCAGTGATATTATGAATGTACTTGCCAAGGCAGGAGCCACTGTAGTTGCCCACCGTCCATGGCAGGACGGGAAGCTGGCGTATGAAATTCAAGGCATGAAGAAGGGACTGCACTACATTGTGTGTTTCACAATGCGTGGTGCCGGAATGAAGACGCTGATCCGACAGTGTCAGTTAAACGAGACAATCATCCGCCAGATGTTCATTGTCCATTCTCAGCAGATCTTTGACGCGACAGTTGCGGCAATCAGTGGTGCTGCTGCGTCACCGCCCGCTCCGGAAAGCGAACGACCAGACCGTGGACGGGGTGTTCGTCGACGCGATGAAATCCCCTCGGATGACGATCAATAATTTTCAGTGACTGACGATTTCCGACAGTCGAAGTGGTATAGGGTCTGAAACGGAGCGACTCATGGCTTCATTTAACAAAGTCATTCTGGTTGGCAATCTGACGCGTGATCCGGAAGTGCGGTACATTCCGAGTGGAACCGCAGTGTGCGATATTTCGCTTGCGGTCAACAGTCAATGGACCGATCGCAAAACGAATGAGCGCAAAGAAGAAGTCACTTTCGTGGAAGTCACATTGTGGGGCCGCACGGCGGAGATCGCCGGCGAGTATCTGGCTAAGGGACGACCAGTTCTGATTGAAGGACGGTTGAGCCTGGATTCCTGGGAAGACAAAGAGACGGGGCAAAAACGTTCCAAGTTGAAGGTTGTCGCCGACGGATTGCAGCTACTGGGTAGTCGTGATAGTGGCTCAGGCGGTGCAGCAAATCCGGGCGGAGGAGCAAACACCGCTTCACGCGGAACGGCTCGACCGGCTTCAGCGACTTCCAAACCGCCGGCGGCTGGTGGAAACAACAGCAGTGTGAATGAAGGCGGAAATGACCACGGCGGGGACGGAAATTCCTATCGGTCTCCAGATCAGACATTTTACGATGACATGCCCTCCGGTGGGGGCGACGAGGTTCCTTTTTGAGGAATCTGTGAGACGCAGTATTTTGATGATAACTTCGAATGATCGAACGGGGGTTTCCGGTGACGGAACCGTCCGATCAGGAACGGTGAAAAAGGAATCGGTTCCCGATGGCTCGAGCAGCTCAAACAACTTCACGCAATGTGGAAGTCCTTCTTGTACACGACGTTGACAATCTTGGTCAACGCGGTGAAATCGTGCGGGTAAAACCCGGATTTGCCCGCAACTTCCTTTTGCCCCAAGGCAAGGCCACCGTTGCGACGTTGCACAACAGGCGAATGGTCGAAAAGCACAAAGAACGTCTGGCCGCAATTGAAGTGGGTCGCGTCAAGCAGTTGCAGCGTATTGCTACTGCAGTCAGCAAGTACAGTGCGACGATCGAAGCTCATGCCACGGCCGAAAATCATCTTTACGGATCCGTTGTGGCCCGCGACATCAGCGAAGCACTCAAAGCGGCCGGACATCCGGTTGAACCTGAACATGTGCGTCTTGACGGCCCGATCAAGGAACTGGGCATGTACACCGTGAAACTGAAGTTCCACGACAATGTTCAAAGCGAAGTCAAAGTGTGGGTTGTTCCTTCAGCGACCAGCGGCTGATTGATAACTCGGAATGCGTCAGCACTCGGCACCACTCAAAAACCGAGATGCAGATTTCTGCATGTCGATGGCGCGGTGATGAGGCAGCGAACTCAGAGTTTGTTGCGCTCGTATGACAAATCAAAATCCTCAGGCATTCAGTTGTCTGAGGATTTTTTCTGGTGGCAGCAACATATTTTGGCTGTACAGAGGCTCGTGAGAAGTCAGGAACGATGGCAGACGACAGACTGAAACTTCCTCCGCAGAATCTGGATGCTGAACGCGGCGTTCTGGGCAGTATTCTGCTGATGAACGAGGCCATCGACGAAGTCGGCGAATCGCTCAAGGCCGAACACTTCTACAGCGACGCACATCAGAAGATGTACTCCGCCATTCATCGGCTGTATGAAAACGGAATTCGTGGTATTGACGCAATCACGCTGGCGGAAGAACTCGTCCGGAGTGGTGACTACGAGAGCATCGGCGGTGCCGGTTATCTGGCACACATTCTGGAAGCCGTGCCACACGCGGCACATGTGCGATACTACGCCACCATCGTGCGTGAAAAATGGATGCAGCGCAGTCTGATCTATGCGTGTACCGAGATTCTGAGCGACAGCTACGAAGCCAGTGATGATGTCGAAGGATTGTTGCAAAGCGCGGAACGCAGGATCTTTTCGATTCTGGAGTCACAGGGTGATACCGGCAGTTTTGCAATCGCCGATATTCTGCTGGAAGCGTTCGCCCGGATTGAGGAACGCCAGCATACTGCCGGCGACGTCACCGGGATCACCAGCGGCTTCACGGATCTGGATCGTCAGACCACGGGATTTCAGCCCACGGAACTGATCATCCTTGCCGCGCGCCCAAGTATGGGAAAGACAGCTCTGGTATGCAATATCGCCGAAGCTGTCGCGAGAAAATCCAACAAAGGAGTATTGCTCTTCAGCCTGGAACAGTCAAATCTTGAGTTAGCCGAGCGGTTTCTGTCCATCACGGCACGCATTGATAGTCATGCCCTTCGATCCGGCACACTCACTGACGCACAGCATGACGCGATGGTACGGGCATCGGATGATCTTTCGCGATTGCCCCTGTTTATTGATGACAAACCAGGCCGCACAATGACGCAGATTGCCGCCATCGCACGGCGACAGCATCGCAAGTCGCCGCTGGGAGTGGTCATTATTGACTACCTGCAGTTGATTGAACCGGACGAGAAAGGATCTCCGCGCGAACAGCAGATTGCCCAGATTTCACGCCGCCTGAAGTTCCTCGCGAAGGAACTGAAAGTGCCCGTGATTGCATTGGCTCAGTTGAATCGTGGTGTGGAGTTACGAGAAGACAAACGACCGAGACTGGCCGACCTGCGCGAAAGCGGAGCCATCGAACAGGATGCGGATATGGTCATGTTTCTGCATCGCCCGGATGCGTACGATCCTGAAGATCGCCCGGGTGAAGCCGAGATTATCGTCGCCAAGCACCGCAGCGGACCAACCGGTCTGGTCCGTCTGACGTGGCGAAAGGAATATATGCGATTTGAGAATTACAGTCCGATGGCGGATAACGATTTTAATCTGTAGGGGTAATCGCGGGATTCCGTGGATCGATCCGCTCGAAGCGGCGCTGCCGGGTGGGCAGAAACGCTATATTCCTTTGCATTGATAGAGAACCAGACCAGGGAGAAAAGAACATGTCCGCTGCAGGTACTCCCCGTATCCCGGGTCGTCAGAAACTTGTGAAGACGCGCATCATCGCCACAGTCGGGCCGGCCAGTGAATCTTTAGAAATACTGCGGGATCTTGTCACCAGCGGTGTCGATATTTTTCGACTCAATTTCGCCCACGGCGAGTATGCATGGCTGTCCGATGTGGTACGCAGGATTCGTCAGGTTTCCGCAGAGCTCGATTGCCCGATCGGTATCCTTGGCGACCTTTCCGGACCGAAGATTCGACTCGGTGAAATTCCAGGCGGCGACGTCTATTGTAAAGAAGGTGCGGTGTTTCGCTTCATCCACGGGGTGACTTCGGATGAACCGACCAATCTGACCTGCACGTATGAACCACTGATCAATGACGTCAGACCCGGCGACAGAATCCTGCTGGCCGACGGCACAGTCGCGATGGTTGTGTTGGAAAAAGATTCGGCTTCCGCATGGGTTCGTTGCCAGGTGATTCAGGCAGGAAGAATCCGCAGCAGACAGGGCGTCAATCTGCCCGGCGTGGCACTCAGCACACCCAGCGTTACACAGAAAGATCGAAAGGACCTGGAATGGGCATTGCAAAATCATATCGACTTCATCGGACTGAGTTTTGTCCGTCAGGCAGCAGATATCATAGAACTGAAGCGACTGATCGAAGGGCATCGTCCCAAGGTCACACCACTGATCGTGGCCAAGATCGAAAAGACGGAAGCCGTCGCAGACCTTGACAATATTCTCAGCGTGACGGATGCCGTCATGGTAGCGCGGGGAGATCTGGGGGTAGAAGCGGACATCTGCCGCGTCCCGATCCTGCAGAAGCAGATCATCCGCCGCTGCAATGAACTGCGTATTCCCGTCATCACGGCAACTCAGATGCTGGACAGTATGCAGACCAATGAGCTGCCCACGCGAGCCGAAGTGACCGATGTCGCCAATGCCGTGATTGATGGCACGGATGCTGTGATGCTGTCCGGAGAAACCGCCATCGGCCATCATCCGGTGCAGGTGGTACGGATGATGGATCGCATTGCGGCGGAAGCCGAACCCCTGGTCCGTGCCACCAGCCTGAACGACCTGCGCGACGACGAATCCCGTCGCGCAAGACCAATTACGGAAGCCGTGACGCGTGGTGCCATTGCCGCGTCCGAATATCTTCAGGCCGACCTGATTGTTGTCGCTACCGTGACTGGACGAACGGCATTGGCACTGTCGCGACTGCGTGGTCGAGTGCCGATACTGGCCTTTACGGATCGCGAAGAGGTCGCGCGGCGGATGTGTCTGTACTGGGGCGTGACGCCGATTCTCAGTCGCGTCGTACAGCAGTCAGCCGACGCTCTGCTGGCATTCGTGCTGAAATGGGGTGAACGCCATCAGTTGCTCATCTCCGGCAGCAAGATTATCGTTGTCGGACACACCAACTGGCTGGGCGAAACTCATGACCTCATGATGGTGCATGTCGTGCCGTAATCGTTGAACGCGGATTTCCGCGTAGATCTCCGCGGAACCTGGAATTGTCCATCGCGCACTTCGAAGTGTGTGGGTTTGCCAAGCATCGCGCCGCCGCGGCGTTGCCCACGCGGTTAACCCGACTTCCCCAGAAGGGTCGAATTCCGTTGTTGCGAGAAAATTATCTGCCGTGTTTTTG
>JAYUVA010000526.1:0-3709 GCA_043754375.1 Candidatus Kuenenia sp.
AGTTTCAGCCTTGCGGCTTCTTCAGCGGCGACCGGGACACACAGCGTGCCGCGACCGATACGCAGCATGAAATCGACCTGCTCCGGCGTGATGGATTCCGCCGCACAGATGAAGTCACCTTCATTCTCACGGTCTTCATCATCGACAACAATGATCATGCCACCCTTTTGAAGGGCATCGATCGCCTGCTGGATAGATTGCAGCGGCACGGGGTTCAATTCTGCGTAAATGGAGGAACTGGATATTGGCGGCTGATTCCTGTCAGCCGCCCCCTATTCTACGCAACATTGGATTCCAGACAACTCGGTTGAGTATGCATGGTCGGCCGGCGCGGCTGATCAACGCTTGTCCCACCCTAGCGCGGCGAAGCCGCAAATCCGAAGTCCGAATTTCGAAATCCGAAAGGACTACGGTCGAAAAGATGCGCGCAACATGCGGAGTTGTTGGAAAGAAAGGATCTAATTCTCTTTTGGCGATCCGGCTGTGGAACGTGGTTCCAGTGCCGCCTTCAGCACATCCAGCTGGTGGACATAGTCATGCACGGTCGATGCCGGATAATCGTGCGTCATCCACCGCACCAGAAGTTCGAGATTTGCCTCGGACAACTTCTGCGGCGAGTACACGACCATCTGATTCTTTGCGCCGTAGTGTCGAGCTGCGTCAGGGTGACGGATAAAATCCTTCAGCCATGCTGCAGACCCGTACTTTGCCAGGGTCGGATAAGTGCCAGCGGCGGAGTCATCGGGATTCGCAGGAAACGCCTGCCCGATCGTATCGTGGCAACTCGCACACGACGTATCTTTGAGCCCACCGGCCCATGAGCCATTGATCGCCAGATCCCGCCCTTTTTCCACCAACGCGGCATCATAGGTTGTCCCGGCGTGGCCGGCCTCTGCGGCGAGGAATTCGACCAGTGCCTTCACGTTGTCGGCGTTCTCGGCAGACTTCAGGGATTCGAGATTACCGCTGGTCCAGTCGGCCATTTCGGAACTGTCCGGGTTGATGTAATCGACAGTTTCGCCCGCAGCAGACTTCGCCTGAGCCTTTCGGAACCACTCTGAGTTTTTCATCCATGCGAAGTGATTTGAATAGTCCATCACAATCGCTGTCATCCATTCGCGACTTCCAAACGATCCCAGATCTGCGGCCGTTGGTGGGGCGATGGCTGGTGGAACGCCTTCTGTCTTACCAGCTTCTGTCACCAAAGAACCACGTCCATCATGGCCGTTGTAACGATGACAACCGGAGCAGTTTTGTGCGAACAATCGCGGTCCCTGAGTAAACGGGTCTTTGCGTAGAAGCGCGACGGCACCTTCGACTGGAATCTTGTCCGGCCCTGAAGCCAGTTCGATCGCGCGTTGGCCGTCGCGATGAGCTTCAGTCAACGCCGCCTGATGATCCTTGTTGTTCGCGTCTTCGTAAAATGCCATGACCGTCAGCACGATAACACCCAGGGCCAGCGCCCAGATGAAAGCTCTGTTGAACGTATGACCGAAGCCACCCAGTACTTTGGCAGTGATCGGCATTACGGCAATGATGCCCATGACAATTCCAGGCACGATAATCGCACCGAATGTCACGCCAAGGGATTCGACGGCATGAAACTTCAGGAAGCGAAACAGAAACAGAAAATACCATTCCGGTCGGGCGGCATCAAACTTTACCGCCGGGTCCGCGGGAGCACTCATTTCTGCTCCGCGAAAAATGGCCAGCAGCAGCACGACCGCAAGCACTGCCAGACACGCCACGGAGTCCTTCAGGACCTGATCCGGCCAGAAGGTTGTTTCCGGAGCACGCTGTGGATCATGCACCGTCAGTCCATGACGTCGAAACACGTAAATATGCAACGCCAGAAACCCGACAAGCAGCGTCGGCAGAATCCCGGCATGCATCGCAAAGAAACGTGTCAACGTCAGATGTCCGTAATCCGAGCCACCCTGCGCCAGGATCTGAACTTCGCGACCAACGCCAGGCGTCGCACTCATGATGTTCGTGGTGACCTGAGTCGCGTAGTAGCCTTTCTGATCCCACGGCAGCAGATAACCGGTGAGGGACAATCCCAGCACGATCATCAGCAGCACGATACCCAGCCAGAAATTCATCTCGCGCGGAGCCTTGTAAGCTCCATCGATGATCACCTGGACCAGATGAATGGCCATCAGCACGACCATCGCCTGAGCCGCATAGTGATGCAGTCCGCGAATAATATTGCCAAGGTACATTTCGTGCTGAATATAGTACACGCTTTCCCACGCTGTGCGCGTGCTCGGACTGTATGCGGACCACAGCATAAAACCTGTGATGACCTGCAACGCAAACGTGAAGACCAGCGTGCTGCCCCACACATAGCGCCAACGCGCACCGCCGGGCACTCGCTCATAAAGTGCCTCGTGCATCAGAGCCTTAACGCCCGTGCGAGTTTCCAGCCAGTTGATCAAATCGTTCATTTTCAATTTACTTTCAGACCGACAGCAATGATTTCCGGTCATGTTCCTGTCGAAGGCCGAATGATTCAGCAGGGTGAAAAGCAGATTCCGGCTGTGTTCAGATCACGATCTTCTCAGACGTCGCTCGCTGGAAATTCAGGAACTTCACCCAGATCTCCGGACCATTCGTATCTTCCCGGCCATTGGTCCGCATTGAGACTTCCAGAGCATCCATATCGCGAGGCGGGATGTCGTTAGTCTTCTTTCCATCCAGAGCGAACGCGCTGGTGTGACATGGACAAAAGAAGTGGTTTTCGGCGCGGATGAAATCGACCGAACATCCCAGATGTGGACAGATCGAATTGAAGGCAAGGATCGGACCGTCACCGACTTTCCGGAGCCAGACACTGCCGACCGGAACATTTCGGAACATGTTCCATGCATCAATGAGGTCGTCGTTCACAGTCACAGACAGGGGCGTGCCGTCCTGTGGGACGGCATCTTTCGTCACATCGAGACGAATAAATCCGGCTTCATCTTTCTTAGCCACTTCACCATCGGTCGCACCACCGGACGCTACTTTCCGCTTGCGCAGGATCGGATCCAGAAAAAAAAGTCCGCTCAAAGTTGATGGCACGGCGATAATCAGAAAGCTCAGCACCGCCGTGGTCAAGTGCACCAGCATACTGCGTCGAGGCGTCTCGACGGCGGGCGGCAGATGCAGGGACGCACGAGTGGGAATCTCGGGATTGGTTGACGTCATGGGTGTATTCCTGAACAAAGTCAGAGATCGCGGCATACGCGCTGTGGCGGGAGACAGGATGACGTGCGTCTGTGAAGACACAGTGTCCGGGGCAGAAGTGTATTGGAAAGTCTGACACCGGCAAACACAACCGAGGAAACGGCCAATGGCGTGGACTTCAGCGTTTTTCAGTGAGCGGCACGGCGCTAGCGGTCTGTTGAATTCGTGATTCATGTAGGGTGTGTGCAGCGCTAGCGAAACACACCAGTTTCTCACGCTTTCCCCAAATGGTGCGTTGCGCTCCGCTTCACGCACCCTACGATGAAATCAAGGGCTCGCTAGCGGTCTGTTGATTTAATACCAACCCGAAGCGCCAGCGAGGCGAAAAAGGTCGAAATCCTCGCTGGCGCTTCGGGTTAGTATGAGTTTCGGTTCGAAAACAAGACTAAATCAACAGACCGCTAGCCGCCGGTTTTCCGTTTGTTCTCCGGAAGCCAGGATTTACGGATGCAATTCCAGCACGGCTTCGACTTCCACGGGA
>JAYUVA010000527.1:0-2598 GCA_043754375.1 Candidatus Kuenenia sp.
GGTCAGGAACCAATAGTGCGGAGCACCCTTTGGGCCATTTGGCTATTGGTTCCTGACCCCTTTTCCAAGCCCGGAACTGAGAAATATGAACCTCGACACGGCAATCCAGGATCGTTCCATTCTTGCCGCTCGCGGTCCGCGCAATGTGGTTGATCCGTGGAGGCCGTATCATTTCCTGAATGAGCCGGAGTATTCGGCCGTTGGTATTGTCGAAGATGTTTCGACAATCTTTCTGACGAATCGCGAATGTCCGTTCCGATGTTTGGTGTGCGATCTGTGGAAGAACACCACGGAGGAAACCGTGCCGCTCGGCGCGATTCCCGGCCAGATCGATTTTGCCTTGTCCCGCCTGCCGCCAGCGAAGCATGTGAAGCTTTACAACAGCGGCAACTTCTTCGATCCGAAGGCCATTCAGAGGGATGATCTGCTGAAAATCGCTGAACGGGTTCGACATTTCCAAACGGTGATCGTCGAGAATCATCCTCGCCTGTGTGATGCACGTTGCGGCGAGTTTCAGCAGTTGCTGGGCACGCAGTTGGAAATTGCTCTGGGCCTTGAGACATCTCATGCACCGACATTGGCCAGGCTCAACAAGCAGATGACCGTTGAGGATTTTGCCCGCAGCTGCGAACTCTTGCTGAAGGCTCAGATCCGGATCAGAGCCTTCGTGCTGTTGAAACCGCCATGGACATTGGAAGAGCAGGGGATCGAACGGGCAATTGAATCAGTTCGCTTTGCATTTGACTGTGGCGCCAGTTGCTGTGCGGTGATTCCGGTACGGACAGGCAATGGAATCATGGAACAACTTGGGCAACAGAGTCTGTTTACGCCGCCGAGATTGTCATCGCTGGAATTGGTGATGCGCGAATGTCTGTCGTGGAATCGGGGTCGCGTATTTGCGGACTTGTGGGACGCGCGACAGTTCGCGGACAATCCGGCAGACGCTGACATACAGCTCGCGCGGCTTGAGGCGATGAATTTGCATCAACGGGCGATTCGGATGTATACCGAACGCGGTTGAGAATGGCACATTCGTTTAACCGCGTGGGCAACGCCCCGCGCTTCGGAATCCATGCCGCGGGACGCAGCCAGCGCGGCCCGCTGGGCACGCGGTTAAACGAGCCATTGCCAACCGTGTGCGGTATAGAATGTCCAGGCTACAAAATATGAAGACAGATATCCTGATCCTCGGCTCCGGCTTTGGCGGCAGTTTGCTGGCATTGATTCTGGCGCGCGCTGGGAAATCAGTGGCAATGGTGGATCGCAGTCGGCATCCGAGGTTTGCGATTGGAGAATCTTCGACGCCGCTCGCTGATCGCACGCTGGCCCAGATGGTACATCGCTACGGACTGCCGGAATTGCGGCCCTTGTGTCACTGGGGATCATGGAAGCGTGAGTACCCTGACGTGCTGTGCGGAAAAAAACGAGGATTCACGTATCTTGATCAGACTGCTGGCGACGATCTGAGTCCGAGTAACTTTGATGCACGACGCCTGCTGGTGTCGGCCAGCATTGATGACGAGCATTCGGATACGCACTGGCTCCGGAGCGATGTCGATCAATTTCTGTTCGAACTGGCACAATCATCCGGAGTCATAACATTTCAGCAGTGTCTGTATTCCTTGAATCAGCACGACAGCCAATGGACGCTTGAGGGGACAGCCGCTGGTACCGTAGACCCGTCGCTCCGCCGACGGGAATTCAATTCCATCCAACAATCAATCAAGATCCAGGCTCCCTTTCTGATCGACGCCACCGGTTCATCGAATGGCGTACTCAAGTTTTTGAACGTCCCTGATCACACCCATCTGCTGAAAACCAATTCACGATCAATCTTCGCACACTTTGAATCGGCGGCAACGTGCGAGCGACTGCTGCGGGACAACTCGATCGATGTTGAACCGCTCCCGTACCACTGCGATGACGCCGCCGTGCATCAGGTGCTGCCGGATGGCTGGATGTGGCAACTGCGTTTCGACGACGATTCACTGAGCGCTGGTTTCATGATTGATGAGCGTCCTGAAGCAAAGCGAGTCCCGCAGAAATTCGCGACGCCGACTGAGGAATGGAGCTGGCGAATTGCCAGATCACCGTTTCTGTCGCGGCAGTTCCAGCAGGCAAGGATCGTGCGGCCGGAGTCAGGATTTCAGAGCACCAAACGCATTCAGCGACTCGCAGGGCAGGGGGCTGGTCGCAACTGGGCGGCGATCACAAATACCGTTGGCTTCATCGATCCATTGCACAGCACCGGGATCGCTCATACGCTGTTCAGCATTTCGCGTCTGGCCGACATTCTGGTCACGACGAACGATGTTGCTGAACGAGAACAACGCCTGCGAGAATACTCCGATTCACTGATTGAAGAGATTCGATTTGTCGATGAGTTAGTCGAAGGCTGTTACGAAGCGATTCCGTCGTTTCGACTCTGGTGCCTCTGGGGCATGCTCTACTTCGCGGCAGCGACGAGTATGGAACAATCTCCGGCAGCAAAGATCGGCGACGTCAGTTTCCTGCGAGCAAACGATGTGGCGTTTCGTTCCATGCTGCGCGAGGCTCGTGAGCGATTGAGTTTGGCACGCATGAGCGCCAGTCCGCTCA
>JAYUVA010000528.1:0-8628 GCA_043754375.1 Candidatus Kuenenia sp.
GCCTTTGTTGGAAGGCCCGAGCGAGCCCAGGACCCTCTGCTGCGATTCTATTCATACCTGTTACAATTCCGTGAGCCAGTTGACCGGACGAAAATATCCGGATAACAGCCGGGCGACGCTCAGCTACGACACTGTCGGCAATCGCACTTTGATGGCCGATTCGACGAGGCAGTATTCTGCCACGTACGATGCGGTGGGACAGACAACCGTCACAGCGAGCCCGAATAATCAGCGACAGACATTCTCGTACGATTCCGTCGGGCAGCGACGCTCGATGGACGCAACTGGTGCTGGTCGGTTTACTTATGTGCATGATGCGGCCAATCAGATTTCGTCGCTCCAAAATCCGTACGCCGAACGCACGTCGTTTGGTTACGACGATGCTGGCAGGCGGAACGTGCAGCGGAATGCCAACGGCACCCGTGTTTCGCTGGTGTATGACGCCGCGAGCCAGACGATTCAGGTGTTTCACCACACGTCGGTCGGTGCCAGCGTGCTGCAGCTTGATTACCAGTATGACAATGCAGGCAACCGCAAATCCATGGCCGAAGATGGCTCTGCAGCCCGCACGACATGGACATACGACAAGCAGAACCCACTGCTCGGTGAATACCGCACGGGAAACAGTCCGTACCGCCAGACGTTTACCGAGCGGAGGAATGAATCATGGGGCGTCGTGTAGATCATGGGAAGCATTGTGAGTGGAGCGAGCGGATTCGGCGGCGGCGAGAGTCAGGGCTGACGGTGGCTGAATTCTGTGAGTGGGAAGGCGTGCCAGCCGCGTCATTCTACAACTGGCAGAAGAAGCTGCAAGGCACGAAATCCCGGAGGCAATCGGTGGAGTTGGTGACGACTGAAGGCAGGTCACCGCGATCGCTGCGGAAAGCGTCGCTCCTTCCCGTTCACGTCATGCATGCAGGCCGGGGCCACCGCCTCACCTTCAACACGCATCGAAATACAACTGACGCTGAACTTCGGCGATGATGAACAGTCGAAAGATGCGATCGCCGATGCGGTGATTGAAGCGGAAAAGATCGAATTCGAACGTCCAAAGCTGCGTGTGCGAGTCACCCTGTATCCGAAGTATGCGTGTGCCAGTCATGCCGAATGCGGCATCGCACAACCTTGCCCAGCCACGCAACTACGCGCTGTCCTGGCCCCGTGGGCGTGCGATCCGACTCCACCAGCGCCCAATAGGCGTGCCGCTGTCCTAGCTTTCCTGCGGGAATTGCCAGATAATCGACGGAATTCCCGTGACAATTTGTATGCACACCAGCACTGGTGGAAGTGAGGGCGTTAATGCACGAGTTTCCTTCAGACCAACATCAATTGTTGTCACAATTTCAAGCTGGCGAGCCACATGCGCTGGGGGCGCTACTGGAATCGTGTCGACCTTATGTCCGCGTGATTGTGAGACGGGTTCTCACCACCAAAGGACGCATCGCTTCCGAAGACGAGTCCGATTTCGTTCAGGAAGCATTAATGAACGCGTCTCAGAACATGGCAACCTTTGGTGGTCGGACATTACAGGAGTGGCTGGGCTGGGTGAGACAGATTTCACTGCGAACGTCTTACCGTCTCATAGGCGGCGCAGGCACACCGACGCCGATTCCGGTGGCCGTTTACGATCCGAACACTGCCGGGGTATCGAAATCTCCCAGTCCAAGCGACTGCGCGATCCAGATTGAGACCGTCGCCCAAATGGTGATTGTACTTGGAAAACTGCCCCAAGATATGCAGACCGTCTTGTTGGGCCGAGTGGTTGACAACATGGACTACGCAGATATTGCCCAGCAATTGGGGCGCACATCCGGCGCCATTCGAATGCTGTACCTACGTGCGGTGCGTCGACTTCGGCAAGAGTGGCTAGCAGAATGTTCATCAGAAAGGGGAGCGGAAGAATGACGACCAGTAAGCGGTCCGACGATCAACTGATTGACCTGCTTGATGAAGCACTGCGCGACTTCAAACAGGATGCACTCGTCAACTCCTCGGCGTGGAGGATGTCTCATCCAGAATTAGGTGAGGAAGGTTTCGGCCTGTTGGAAACTCTGACGGCGCTCAGTTCTTCAATCGATATCGTGGGGTCTCCGACCGCCGAAGAACTGAGCTCCTTCGCCGAGCAGAATGATGCCACCTGGATTGGCGATGCCTATCCCGGAAAAAAAATTGCCCGCTACGACGTGTTGGCGCATGTCGGGGCCGGGGCGATGGGGAATGTTTTCAAAGCGCATGACCCCAAACTGGATCGCGTGGTCGCCATTAAGATGCCGCATTGGGAAAATCTGTCGCGCGAGCCGGAGATCGCGAAAGAACGATTTCTTCGCGAAGCCCGCGCCGCGGCCGGAGTGCGACATGCACATGTGTGCCCAATTTACGATGCTGGTGAGAGTGATGGGCAGCCGTTTGTCGTGATGGCCTTTATCGACGGCGAGCCTTTGGACGCGATTCTTAAACGGGGGCTTATGGAGGACAGTCGGCGAGCGGTGCGAATTGTCGCGGAGGTCGCGGAGGGGCTGGGAGAGGTGCACCGATTCGGAATCATTCATCGGGATCTTAAGCCTGGAAACATTCTCATCGATCGATCCGGTCGCGCGAATCTGACTGACTTTGGGTTGGCGCTGAGTACGGTCCAGACCGACCGTTTGACTAACGATGGAATTGTGATCGGAACACCGGTTTACATGTCTCCAGAGCAGGCAGCCGGAGAGAATTCCGCATTAACACCTGCGGCCGATATTTACAGCCTCGGTGCAGTGCTTTACGAACTGTTGACCGGTCAGCCGCCGTTTCGTGCACCGATTCGTCAGTTACTGCGTCAAATTGTTCTGCAGCCCCCGGTGTCCCCCCTTCAACTTCGACCCGATCTCGACCCGTGTTTGGCCGCGATTGCCATGAGGGCGCTCGAAAAGGCACCAGCAGACCGATTCGCTTCGGCGGATGACTTCAGCCAGGCACTGCGTGACTGGTTGGAGCAGAAATCCGTTGCCGTATCCCCTGCGGGAACTGCGATCAATACTGTTCCAGCAGTCCGGTGGTCGTGGTTGTCGTCAAAGGGGATAATGGTGGTCATTGCCATTGGTGTCATCTTAATGGGAACAGCACGGCTGATTCCAGATGGATCCGGTTCCATTTCAGTCAGCGGCGATGTAGCCAGCGATGTCGACACCAGGGCCGAAGTAATACCCAAGCCTCTGCAAGTAGAGTTAACCGCCACTGTGACGATTAGTTTATTGAGTGATCCCGTTGGCGGCGGGATTGCCACGTCCCCTGTTCGAATTGATTCGGAGGGCGCTGTGCCTTTGCGAAACGGTGACCGAATGTCATTAGACGTGCATCTGAACCGGCCAGGTTATATCTACCTGATCTGGATCGACAGCGACGGAGCACCAGTTCCGCTTTATCCCTGGGACACGCTGAATTCGAAAGCGGGTTGGGACGCTCCACTCCTCAATTGGGCACTTTCACCGATGACGGAAATGCGTTGTCCCCAGGAAGCGAACACCTATCTCGAAGCCGGTGGCAAACAGGGTGTGCAGCATATTCTCTTTCTTGCACGCAGCACTCCTTTGGAGCCGCCGTATCAATTGAAATCAATCCTTGGGAACCTGACTCCCACGCCGCTGTCAAATATACGCGAGTTGGCCTCAATGGAATGGTCTCGCGCTGGAGACACGCATCTCCGGGGTTTCGTCGAAGGAAAAACTGCGAGAGTCAATGTCCCCACATTCGAGATTCTGAAGGAGCGACTCAAAGACGATTTTGAACTGATCAAGGTATGGCGATTCGCTCAAACCGAACTTTAGTTCGGCAACACTTCCGGTTCGGCCAGGGCACAGGTCCACAATATGAATCTGAGAATGTACATTAAAGGCCGCTGGTGGCTGATCGCCATCATTGTCGCGACCCCAGTCGCAATCACCGCTGGTCACGTTCTGTGGACGGCCTCATCGGCGCCCGAACGATCGGACTCGCCTTCAGCCATATTGATGCCGCCAGTCGAGCTTGATGGGCATGCCAGTCTGCATGATCAGATTGACGCGCTGCGCGGGCGGCTCGCGGCACCACATCCCGATGGGAAAATCCTCATCGACAAACAGGCCACATTGTTGTTGCAACTGGGTGATCTTGAGCGGGCGGCCGAAAATCCGAGCGCCGCGGATAAGGTGTACTGCATGGTCGTCGAACTGCGGAACGACGGAACGCACTGGCAGTCGCGCGAAGCTCAAAGCCGGCTGAGCGACCTCAAATCCATGGCCCGCCGCCCGGCGAACGAAGTCTCACTGTGGCAACACGCGTTCGAAAAGCAGCGACAGGCAGCGCGACTGCACGATCTTGGCAGCTTCCGGGAGGCTATCGAAGCGACCGAAACCGCCCTTCAAATGCGTCGCGAGTTGTGGGGAAACGAGCATCCCGAAACATCGGAGAGTCTGCTGCGCTTAGGCTGGTTATGCACTGAACATGCAGATTTCTATCTGAGGGCCGAAGGATTGATCCGTGAAGCCGCCGACCGTATTTCCGGGGCCTGGGGGCTTGAGCACCCGGCGAGTGGAGACTGCGGCTATTTGCTGGCAGGGCTGGCTGACGACCGGGGCGATTTTGCTGCGGCCGACCGACTCTTTGAGCAGGCGCTCGATACTTACAAGAACTCTGAAGGCGAATTTTCGAGGCGATACGCCAGGGCGCTCAACCGTCAAGGGCGAATGCACGTCGCTTGGTGGAAGGACTTCGCCCACGGTAAAGTCGCCAAGGCTCTGCAAATCCGTGAACAGATTCTCGGGCAGGACGATCCGGATTGCGCGGAGAGCCTTGAAGACCTCGGCCGCAATGCACAAAACCTGTATAATTTTGAGCTCGCAAAAAAGTTGCTGACGCGCGCCGTGGAACTTCGGACTGCAAAACAGGGGAGTGCGCATCCCGACCTGGCTGGTACGCAAATGCTGCTTGCAAATTGCCTTGCCGAGCAAGGCGATATGGCGCAAGCGTACGTCATGCATCGACAGGCACTGCAGCGGATCGAGTCATCGCGCGGAGAAGATCATCCCCTGGCCACACGCTGCCGTGCACTCCTGGCAATGCAATATGTCGGGAATTCAGATTGCGCTCGCGCGCACCGTCTCTTCCAACAGAGTCTGGAAAGCCTTGACACATTGGGGCTGAAGAATCACCCCGACTACGCAGCTCTACTGACGGAACGAGCCGAATGCCTGAGATGGGAGATCTCACAACAGGATGATGCGGTGGATCAAGCCCGGGCGTCACCGGGGAACACGAACTTCTATCTGGAATCGGCCCAAACATTTGAGGCGGCGCAAGCGGCGTTCCTGTCAATTCCCGGTGGCACTCGGTTGCCGCGCTACGCATATTCCCTGTTGCAATTTGCAGAGCTGTGTCACGACGATGACTACCGAAACCACGACCGTGTCTTTGCCCAGGCTCTCCTCAACGAAGCTGAACGGAACATCGTCGCCAACGGAGGTCGCATACACCCTTATTATCAGGAACTGTACTACCAGCAGGGGAAGTTTCTTAAGTCGAAGGGCGATCTCCCTGGGGCGAGGAAATCACTTGAAAAATACCGCGACGTCACGAATGACATTTTCGGGATCGCACATCCGTGGCGGACTCTCATTGCCACGGAAGTCCTAGGAGGAATCGGTCTCTATCAAGGCGCAAAGATTGATCGCGACCTGGTCCCCGTCATTCGCGAAGCCTTTCAGTTGGAGTATTCGTTGTTTCTGAAGAACGCGAGCGGCCAGAGCGATCACTCACGGATCGGATTATTGAACCGGTGCTTTTACGCACTCAGTGGACATCTCAGTGCGAGCGAATTGGCAAGCATTGAGGATCCACCTTACGAACAGATTCTGACAATCCATGGTGCCGCGTCGTCCCTTCAGGCTGGTGACCGAACTGCGCATGATCATCCCGAATTGCATTCGACGTTGCGACAGGTCCGCGAGGCGCGGGAAAGACTGAAGGTCGTGGCGCTCTCAGGGGGCAAGGAAGCCGATTCCTCACAATGGCAACTGCGTTTGGAAGATGCAGGAGATGCCAAAGAACTGGCAGAAAACGAATTGGCGCTTGCTGTGCGACCATTTCTAAAATCGGAATCGCCTGTGACGCTGGAGATGGTGCAATCCGCCCTGCCGCCGCGAGCCGTTCTCATCGATGTCCTCGACTATTTCTTTCACTATCCTCCTCCAAATCAACAAGGGCACCTGCGGCGAACGCACCGATTGCTGGCACACGTGATTCGGGCGGATCGAGATCCGATCTGTGTGCGACTGGGCTCACGGGAAGCGATTGAGCATGCAGTCGAAGCCTGGCGGAGTGCCATTGTCGACTTTCAAAACGGGCAGTCGGCTGATATTGACACCGCGGCCAGAAACGTGTGGCGGCTGGTCTGGCAACCGCTCATGCCGCACATTGCAGACGCGCCATTGGTGCTGATCGCTCCCACTGGTCCACTCTGTGGTCTTTCCTTTTGTGCCCTTCCCGGGAGTCAGCCTGGAAGTTACCTTTTGGAACAACACGCCTTTGGATATGTCGTCTCCGGGCGAATGGTGGCTTCGCTCGGGACGGAATTCGAGCGCGCCCCAAACAGCATCCTCATGGTCGGAGGAATCGAGTACCGAAACTCCGGACCGCAATCTGCCGAAGCTGCCTCCCCGAGTTTGCGAGGTGATGCCGGGAAGACGCGATTTCTTCCGGACGGAGCTCGATGGGAGAATCTGCCTGCGACTGTGTGCGAAATTGAAAACGTCCGAGACCGGTTCGCAGAATCCGCTGGACCAGACGCATCATTCAAAGTGCTGTCTCATGAACAGGCCAATATCGTGGGATTCACTGGGGCGCTCACGTCCAGATGGCGGTACGTACATTTTGCGGGCCATGGCTTTTTTGCCAACCCTCAGGCAGATCCAGTCCTCTGCGGCCCATACAGCGGAGCCAGCCACCACGAACGCTATATATTCCGAAGAAATCTCTCCCTGCTGTCGGGATTGGTCCTGGCACCGAGCCGCGATCGACCGCAAGAACCATCGATCTTCACAGCAGAGGAAGTCGGCAGTCTGGATCTCCGTGGGACAGAAATGGTGGTCCTGTCAGCATGCGAAACTGGCTTGGGACCGACAGCGGGCGGTGAAGGTGTCATCGGCCTGCAGCGAGCTTTTCAAACGGCGGGCGCGCGAAGCGTGGTCAGTAGCTTGTGGAAAGTGGACGACGCGGCCACCAGCTTGTTGATGGAGGAATTTTATTGCAATCTGTGGGAACGCAAACTTTCGCGATGGGAGTCGCTCCAGCAGGCCCAGTTGACGATCCTGAAGAATCCCCTGTTGGTGAGCCAGCGAAATAACGAATTGGCACTACGCGGTTTCGTCCAGGGCAAGACGGTCCGAGGCCGGGTCGAAGCGACAGATCCGAGTCTCAGCCACCCGGCACTCTGGGCCGCATTTATTCTGAGTGGAGATGGTCGATGACGAATTTCTATTTGCTCGGTCGAAAACGTAATCAAATCGGACTCCCTCGAGTCGTGGGATTGAATTTAACGAGCGTCGATCGCTGGAAGAGGCAGCCTCCTGGACATTCCGGGTTTACAGTGATCGAGCTGCTCGTCAGCATCGCCATTATCGGAGTCCTCACCGCAATTCTCCTGCCGGCAGTCCAGCAGGCGCGCGAAGCCGCGCGGCGTTTGCAGTGTCAAAACAATCTTCACCAGCTAGCACTTGCGGCTCACAACTTCCACGATCTCCACGATCGACTTCCCCCGGGAATGGACGTCCAGCACGTGGGGGCGCTTGTTTACCTGCTTCCCTTTCTCGAACAAAAGGCATACTTCGACGGAACTTCGTTCGATAATCGTTTTGTGTACTGGTGGCAGAATCCCAAGAATCGCCCGCCAGTGCTGGGACCGCCGTGGGTGACTTCATACAAGGTTCTCCGGCCCCCCGATCGCTATGGGATGGAAGGACCTCTGAGCGTCCTGCAGTGCCCGAGCGCGCCAAACGTAACGGAAACGGTTTTGATGTCAATCACGCGCGGAACGCCCGGTGTGGATTTCACTGCGGGATTGCCTGCAGATCTGGATTTGTATGCCGGTGCGCCGTCAAATCAAATCCTGACACGTAACTACTATGCGCCGGTAGCGGGGGACTGGTTTTTCGATCACGGAAAATATCGCGGCGTTTTTTATTACAGTGCTGAGTCGAAAGGAATTCGATTGACCGACATTCATGACGGGACCAGCAATACGCTCATGTTTGGTGAGGCTGCTGGAGGCAACGTTTTATTTGGCGGCGCCCCGCGGTCTCTTTCCAGTGCACTCAGCGTTGGGATTGGGGGTCTGTTCATCACCGACGGATTTGACGGAGGCAGTGACTATCAACAGCCAGATTTTGCCGCGTTTCATCTGGGGAGCCGGCATGGTCAAGTCGTGTACTTCGCGTTCGCCGATGGTTCCGTTCGAGGCCTGAATTCCCCGGCCGGATGGAACTCAGGGCCGCAGTTTAAGCTCATGCTGAGCCTTGGAGGCGTCAATGATGGTGAAGTGAACGGTGGGCTGGAATAGCCCTGATTCATGTCAATGGACGTAGTCGATTCCACCAGCGGACCTGACGAGCAACGCGC
>JAYUVA010000529.1:0-6157 GCA_043754375.1 Candidatus Kuenenia sp.
GGCAAAAACGGCTGAATTCCTCGCTGGCGCTTCGGGTTGGTATGATCATGAGCCCCAAAAATCACTAAATCAACAGACCGCTAGCGCCTTGCGGCTCACGTTTTGGCGTATCAGGACAGACTCCCAGGTGGGTAGAAGGTGGGCAGGAGAATGAGTTTATCCATTAGTGATGTGGTTGTCACCAAGCATTGCCCGGAACAGCAGGCACCAGCTCATAGTGTGAGCAGTTCGTGCGGCAAGCTGGCTTGCGATTCAGGCACTATTGGCGACTGCTTTGCTGCAGCAAGTTACTGGCCCAGATCTGGTCGTCACTGTTGAGCGGTGGAGTCAACGAACGAGTGTAGTCGAGACTTGCGTAGCGCCCCCGACGATAACATTCATCCAACAGTGGCTGAAGCTGCAGCACAATGTCAGCGTCGGTCGGCCGTAACGGGATGGCAATATTTGGAAGAACTTCCTGCAGCGGCACGCGGATGAGCTCTGCTTCAGACCGTCGATTCGCTCGACGGATACAGATGATATGAGGCGTGCGGCAGTGGCGCGGAACAAGATTCTCGGGAATTGCCACCACAAACGTCCCCTGACGAATCAAATCGATCTCGACAAGATTCACGCCGCCGTCAACGTACTCGTCCTGCTTCCGGAGGTATGCATTACGCCCGGTTCCCTTGCACTTGTTCGCTGGGCTGAGCAGTTCAATCGCTGTGACCACTCGGTTGCCACTGTTGCGGTCGATGATCTCAATAGATCGCTCTGTGCGCAGTTCACTCGGCAACGCAACAATACATGGTTCAGCCACTGCCGAGTTTGACAATTTCAGCCCCGCAGGGAATGATTGTTGTGGACGTTCAACCACATCCACATCGGGATAAATCTTTCGCGAATAGTCGTCCGCATCAACCATCAGGCTTTCCTCGACGCGAGCCTGAAGGTCACCAGGAAGCTGGTCATTGATCTGATCTGCCATGTAGACGACGAACCGCGAATGTACGTCTCCCCAATACTGTTCAAGGAAAGGATCCATGCCGGGAAAAGGGCTTTTCGTCATAACAATCTCGTTTCAGACCCAGGTTGTCTAGCCTTCAGGACCTCTGTCATTATAGCGAAGTCAGTTCGAATCGTAGTTCCTGTGGATCGTCCGAATCCATCTAAAATTCATGCGAATTCAATTCTGTTCGTCGAATTTTTGTCGCACAGCACAGCAGAACGAAGTCCGTGAGCCTGTGTCTGGGAACACACTGGCATCCGGTGGCGCACGCTGCGACAATGCAGGCTCCGCCCGATTACGCCGAAGTGACCCCCGCCCCCAGTGAACAGAGTATGTTAAGACTGTCGTCATCAACCCCAACGATTCTGGCTGCAGCTTTGATGCTCTGCGTTTCGAGCGGGAATAGACTGGCTGCCGGAGACGCCGAGTTTTTCGAAAAGAAAATCCGGCCTGTTCTGGTAACGCATTGTTTCGAGTGCCATTCCGGCGATGTGCAGGAAAGCAGCCTGCGTGTCGATTCTCTGAATGAACTGCTGACTGGCGGGGAGCGTGGTCCGGCAATCGTGCCGGGGAAGCCTGACGAGAGCCTGCTGATCAGTGCGATCCGGCACAGCGACACGCTGCAAATGCCGGCGACTCGAAAACTGCCGCAACCGCTCATCGACGACTTGGCACAATGGGTGCGCGACGGGGCTGAGTGGCCGAATGCGGAAGCAGTCACGGTCGCACCGACGCCTGCCGCGATGGAACGCATGCCGACTGAGGCAGAAAGACAATTCTGGGCGTTTCAAACACCGCAGCGATCACCGATTCCACATGTCCATAATAGACACGGTTGGGTCCGAACGCCGATTGACCATTTCATTCTGGAACAGCTCGAATCCAGACAACTGCTCCCCAACCACGTTGCCGAAAAGAGAACGCTCATCCGCCGTGCCACGCTTGCGTTGATCGGATTGCCGCCCACGCCGGACGAAGTGCAGACGTTTCTCGCAGATGAGTCGCCCACAGCCTTCGAGTGTGTCGTCGAACGCCTGTTGTCGTCGCCCCGTTACGGCGAACGCTGGGGGCGACACTGGCTGGATGTTGTGCGTTATGCCGACTCCAACGGACTGGATGAAAATCTGGCATTTGGTAACGCATGGCGGTATCGCGACTACGTGATCGATGCATTCAATGCAGATCTGCCATACGACGAGTTTCTGCGCGAACAGCTGGCCGGAGATTTGCTTCCGGCAGCGTCCAGTGCGGACATTCAGTTGCGAAGAATTATTGCCACCGGATTCCTTTCTCTGGGTGCGAAAATGCTGGCTGAGGATGACCCGGTCAAGATGGAAATGGACATCATTGATGAGCAGATTGATACGCTGGGAAAAGCGGTGCTGGGAATGACGATCGGTTGTGCACGCTGCCACGACCATAAGTTTGACCCGATTTCTGCGCACGACTATTACGCTCTCGCGGGGATCCTCAAGAGCACAAAGACCATGGACAACTTTGGCGTCGTCGCCCGATGGCAGGAACGACCGCTTGCATTACCGGACGTCGTTGCGGAACGAAATCGCCAGCACGCTGCAGCCGAGGCAGTGCAGGCCGACATCGTCCAACGCATGCAGCTGGAAACCGATCGCATCACCAGCGAAGCTCGCGCGCAACTGGCCGCCTACATGCTCGCCGCAGAACGACAACTGCGTGCTGAAGAATCTTTAATGGGGGCCACTCCGATTGCCGATAGCGAAGCGAGGCGATCCGCACCCGAGTGTTTGCTGCTGGAGGCCGAGGACTACGCACGCGGAAACGTGATGAAGGATACAACGAACTACGGGGTTGGCATTGGGGTGCTCGTGAATCAGGGTGAGCTGCCGAACTTCACCGAATATGACATTGAACTTCCGCAGGGTGGCTTGTACCAGTTCGATCTCCGCTACGCCGCCGCTGCGGCTCGACCAACGATTGTGATGATCGATGGGAAACTGATTAAGCCGGATGCCGCTGGTCAGGTCACTGGCAGTTGGACTGCGGAGAGTCAAAAGTGGTTCGTCGAGGCGATTGTTGAGGTCACGGCAGGCAAGCATGTGGTGCGACTGGAAAACGCAGGTCCATTCCCGCACATCGATAAACTCTGCATCGCTCCGACCATTGACGGTTCGCCAACTTTGCCGTCGGTCGCAGAAGAGACTCTTGCTGCGCCTGCGATAGAGCTCCATCCGCCGATCGTTGCCAACTGGGTCAAATTTTTGACAGCACAGCGTGAAGTCGCCGACGGACCATTTGCGATCTGGTGGAAGCTGCGGACAACTGGTTCACTGGACATGTCTTTGGATTCCTCACCAATGACCGCGATTCTTCTCGCTGATCCGATGCCAACAACTCTGGCGGCTCTCGCGCTGAGATATCAGGAAATTGCGAATGGCGACGACTCGCCGCATCTTGCTCCGCTGATGGCGCTGCTGTCTGGCAGCGAGAGCCCGTTCGCGCTCGGTGACAAAGCAGAATCCGTTTTTTCTGAAGCGGTTGTGACGGAACTGAAAATGCTCCGTGAAAAGAAGGCGGCGATCGAAGCGGCGATCCCTGCAATTGCCGAAGCCATGTCGGTTTCGGAAGGACTGCCGCAGAACCTGCGGATCCATCTGCGGGGCAGTCATACGACGCTTGGTGCTGAAGTCCCGCGACGCATGCCGCGTGTTCTTGCGACGGAAAACGAATCACTGATCGGCAACGATACCAGTGGACGATTGAAATTGGCTGAGTGGCTGACTCGGCCCAGTCATCCGCTGACCGCGCGTGTGCTCGTCAATCGCATCTGGCAAGCTCACTTCGGCGAAGGACTGGTGCGGTCGCCGGACAACTTTGGGCGACTGGGAGAAAAGCCGTCGCATCCAGAATTGCTTGACTGGCTTGCGACGGAGTTTGTCGAAAATGGATGGTCGATCAAATCGCTGCACCGCCTGATACTCAATTCGTCAGTCTGGCAGCAAACCACCGATTTCAATCAGGCGGCCGCTGCCATGGATCCAGAAAACCGACTCCTGTGGCGCATGAATCGGCGACGACTGGAAGCTGAGGCGATTCGTGATTCGCTGCTGGCGATTAGTGGCGGCCTGGATACGACCATGGGAGGCACGCTGCTGCCCACCGAAAACCGCAAGTACGTGACAAGTACAGCCAACATCAATGTTGATATCTATGAGGCTCCAAGGCGGACGATCTATTTGCCCGTAGTGCGCAGCGCGCTCAACGATTATTTGACGGCGTTTGATTTTGGCGATCCCAGTTCGATGAGCGGCCAGCGGGATCGCACGACCGTTGCTCCGCAGTCCCTGTTTCTGATGAACAGCAAGCTGGTGGCTTCGCAATCCAGTAACCTCGCTACGTCGTTGCTGGAATCGATTGCTACTGATGCTGGTCGCATCAGTGAAGCATTTGAACGATTTTATTCCCGCCCGCCGACACACTCCGAAATGGAATTCTCACTGAGTTTCATCGCCAGTTACGAAGAAACGCTGCGTGTACGCGGCACTGCGGCGGAGCAACTTCGACCTGAAGCATGGCAGGCATTCTGCCGCGCGCTGATGGCAACCAATGAATTTCTGTATGTCAATTGAATGGAGATGATGAGCGGAATGGCGCTAGTGGAGTGTTGATTGAATCGTAGGGTGCGTGAAGCAGAGCGCAACGCACCGTTTTGGGAAAGCGTTAGAAACTGGTGTGTTCCGCTGGCGCTGCACACACCCTACATGAATCACACAATCAACAACCAGCAGCGTCGAACCGCTTATGTGCTCTGAATCCAAAGTGAGTCCTATGAAATCCATTGCCCCACAATCCCACCCCAGTCGGCGAGAGATGCTGCGTTCGTCAGCGTGCGGATTCGGCACTCTTGCGCTGTCGGCGCTGATGCAGGACAAGGCCAGTGCTGCATCGATCGCAGGCCCGCTGGCACCCAAACCAGGCCACTTCCCCGCGCGGGCGAAGCGCGTGATTTTCCTGTTCATGCACGGAGGGCCTTCGCAGGTCGATACGTTCGACCACAAGCCACAGTTGATCAAGGATCACGGCAAGCCGCTGCCGTTCAACAAGCCTCGAGTCTTCTCATCACAGACCGGCAACCTGCTGAAGTCTCCCTGGGCGTTTCGTCAGTACGGTGAAAGCGGTGCGTGGGTCAGCGACTTGTTTCCGCATGTCGCAAAACACGTCGATGACATGTGTATCATCAACGGAATGCACGGATCCAATTCACGACACGGAGCGGCACTGCTGGAACTCCACACTGGCAGCGACACGTTTGTGCGACCCAGCATGGGTTCATGGATCACCTACGGTCTGGGAACCGAAAATGAATCTCTGCCCGGCTTCATCACGATTTGCCCGACGCTGACGCACGGCGGTGCCACGTCATGGGGATCGTCGTTCCTGCCTGCAGATTTTCAAGGCACTGCCATCGGAAATGCAGGAATCGCGTCTGACATGGCGAAGATCCCGTTTATTGAAAATGCCGACCACCTTGACCTCAATCTGCAACGGCAGGAACTCGACTTCGCACAGGCGCTGAACCGCGGCCTGCTGGAGCGCACCGGGCCGGATTCGATGCTGGAAGCACGGATCAACTCCTTCGAACTGGCCTATCGCCTGCAGACCGCCGCGCCGGAACTTCAGGAAATCAATGACGAGTCAGAAGACACGCAGAAAGCGTACGGTCTGGATCAGCCACAGACACGGAACTTCGGACGACAGTGCCTGATGGCTCGGCGATTCATCGAACGCGGCGTGCGTTTTGTCCAATGCACTCACAGTTACAAATGGGACCAGCACGGCGGACTGCGGGCAGATCATTCGCGCAACGCGTTGGAAGTTGACCAGCCGATCGCGGCATTACTTGCAGATCTGAAAGCACGCGGACTACTGGACGAAACACTCGTGCTGTGGGGAGGTGAATTCGGAAGAACACCGGTGGCACAAGGCGATGACGGACGCGATCACAATCCGCAGGGCTACACGATGTGGCTCGCGGGGGGCGGCGTGAAGGAGGGCATTCGCCATGGAGCCACTGACGAATATGGTTACTTCGCTGTCGAAAACAAAGTCCACCTGCACGATCTGCACGCCACCATGCTGCACCTGCTGGGACTCGACCATCTGCAACTCACATACAAGTTCGCTGGCCGTGAC
>JAYUVA010000530.1:0-3121 GCA_043754375.1 Candidatus Kuenenia sp.
GTGCCATCGTCGGCGTTGCTCGTATCTGTGACTGCGGCAGCCTGAGTGGCGACTTTCGTTGCAACAGGGAACAGTTCAGGGAACGAAGAAAGGAGCGAAAAGACCATGAACAATACAGACAGGACAATGGCGACGAGCGTGAGCGGCCACGGAACTCGCAGCACACCACGCCTTGCTGCGGGCAAAGCGTGCCCGGTTTGCCCGAAGCGGATCACCCAGGCGACGATCATCGCCATACTGCCGGCAGCCGTCACGAGGAACAACGTCGCAGTGATGACCGTGCCGACGGTGACTTTCTCCGGCGCGGCGACGGCTTGAGCAAGAATCGGATTCAAAAATGACATCATGCGAAGATTTCAGGGCAGGAGAACGAAGTTTGGCGAGCCGCTGCCTCATTCCTGGCCGCGTAAAGATTATTTCTCGACGATCGCCGAGCAATCCACTGGAGAGCCTCGACCAGCATCGGCGATCACAATACCATCCCGCCCGGTATCAGAACGGGGAGTTCGCCCATTGTCGACCATTCTTGACAAAATCCTTGCCCAGAAGCACCTGGAAGTTGTCGCTGCGCGCGATCGGGTGGCTTTTGAGTCGCTGGAAGCCCGGATACCGTCTGCCCCGCCAGTGCGAGGATTTCTGGCGGCACTGAAGTCTGTGAAACGCCCCGGCTTGATCGCGGAAGTGAAGAAAGCGTCGCCGTCCGCCGGACTGATTCGTGCAGATTTTGACCCGGTCATGATTGCCAGGCAGTACGAAGTTGCCGGAGCCACGTGCCTGAGCGTGCTCACCGACGAACACTTCTTCCAGGGACACCTCGATTTTCTGCGCGACATCCGCCAGGTCGTGCGGATCCCGGTGATGCGCAAGGAATTCATCATCGATCGCTATCAGATCGCCGAAGCGCGCGTCGCAGGAGCGGACTGTGTCTTGCTGATTGCAGAGTGTCTGAATGATGTTCAACTGCACGACCTGTACGGGTACGCTCACAGCCTTGGCATGGATGCACTCATCGAATTGTACGACCTCGAAAACATCCCGCGCGTGCTGGCCACGGGAACGAAACTGCTGGGCATCAACAACCGCGACCTGCGAACCTTCGTGACGTCAATGGAACATACGTTTCGCGTCAAACAGCAAATCCCCGACGACGTGCTGCTCGTCAGCGAAAGCGGCATCAGCACCAATGCACACATCCAGCGACTGCGTTCTGAAGGTGTCGGAGCGGTGCTGGTGGGCGAATCGCTGATGAGGCAACCTGACATCGGTAATGCGTTGAGAGAACTCATGGGAACACTGTAATAGAAATCCACATGCAGGCTGCAACCTGCTGTCCACGAACAGGTTAAGGCGTTTCCAGACTCTGGTGACCGCCGGTGGCTCGACTGGACGTCTGAGGCAGGATCGAGTAGGCTGCTTGGTTCCCCGTCGAGAAGGCTGCTGGTGTCGCACGTGTGTTGCGACGGTCTCTCGCGTGTCTCTAAGTCGGAATTGTCTGCCAGGTTTGCCTGACGGATGTCCCGTGGTGGATGGAAGTACTCATTATGGTCGATCGTAATCTCTTGCGGGAGTATGGTGTCGAGGACAGCGAACTGGATGCGGTGATGTCCGCGTCGTTCCCGGATTTCGCAGATGACGAAAGCGTCTTTTACGAATCAGAAGCACAGACGTATGCACTGAATGATATCCTGCACGGGACAATTGTTCGCGTTGATAACGAGGAAGTTGTCGTTGACATCGGCTTCAAGAGTGAGGGCGTCGTCCAGCGTGATGAATGGGACGAAAATGAGCCTCCTCCGGAAATCGGCCAGAGAATCGAAGTCCTGCTTGAAGAATTTGAAGACTCCATCGGCCTGATTGTGCTTTCCAAGCGCAAGGCAGATCGTGTTCGCGAGTGGGAAAAAATCATCAGCACTCACAACGAGGGCGATGTGGTCAAAGGTCAGGTCATTCGCAAGATCAAGGGTGGCCTGCTGATCAATATTGGCGTCAACGTGTTCCTGCCCGCCAGCCAGGTGGATATCCGCCGTCCTAACGACATCGCGGAATACATCGGTCAGGAAATCGAATGCATGATTCTGAAGATCGACGAAGCGCGACGCAACATCGTTGTGTCACGCCGTCGTCTGATCGAAGAAGAACGCGAAAAGATGAAGAAGACGCTGCTTTCAAATCTGGAGATCGGCCAGCTGCGAAAAGGCACCGTCAAGAACATTGCGGACTTTGGTGCGTTCGTGGATCTGGGCGGCATCGACGGCCTGCTGCATATCACCGATATGAGCTGGGGTCGTATCAGCCATCCGACCGAAATGGTCAAGATCGACGATGAAGTCGAAGTGATGGTTCTGAATATCGACTACGACAAAGAGAAGATCGCTCTGGGCCTGAAGCAGAAGTCTGCCAGCCCGTGGGCCAACATCGGTACGAAATACCCGGTGGCTTCACGGATCCATGGCGAAGTGGTCAACGTGCTGTCGTACGGTGCTTTCGTGAAGTTGGAAGACGGCATCGAAGGTCTGGTTCACATCAGCGAAATGTCCTGGACACGTCGCGTGAATCACCCCAGCGAACTGGTGGCAATCGGCGACAAAGTCGAAGTCATGGTGTTGGGCATCAACGAAGACAAGCAGGAAATCTCACTGGGCATGAAGCAGACTCAGCCCAATCCGTGGGACGAAGTTACTGCCAAGTACCCGCCGGGATCCATGGTCAAAGGTACGGTTCGCAATCTCACGAACTATGGTGCGTTTGTTGAACTCCAGGAAGGCGTCGATGGCCTGTTGCATATCAGCGACATGTCGTGGACTCGCAAGGTGTCGCATGCCAACGAAATCCTGAAGAAGGGTGATCCGATCGAGTGTCAGATTCTGACTGTCGATGAAGATCGCCGCCGTATCGCGCTGGGTCTGAAACAGCTTGGCGAAGATCCGTGGGAAACACGAATTCCGGAAAAGTATGCTCCTGGCAAGACCGTGACCGGCAAAGTCACAAAGATCACCAACTTTGGTGTCTTCGTGCAGCTGGAAGACGATCTCGAAGGACTGCTCCACGTTTCCGAACTGGCCGACCACAAAGTCGATCATCCGGAAAACATGGTTCAGGTCGGTCAGGATCTGGAAGTCCG
>JAYUVA010000531.1:0-11307 GCA_043754375.1 Candidatus Kuenenia sp.
TGGCTGGATGAGCTGTGTCTGACGGGCGAAGTCGGATGGGCCCGAGTATTTCCTCCGCCACGGAATCCGGACAAGTCACGCCCGATGGCGAGTTTAACCCGAGTCGCCCCGGTTTCGATTTTTATTCGGGAAGACCTGCCATGGCTGGCCTCCCGCGCGCCGACACTCGAGGTTGAAGGACTCAGCAGTCCTGCCGCACAGATTCTTGAAATCCTGACATCGAACGGAGCATTGTTCGGGACAGACCTGCAGGAGGAAACTCGCATGTTGCGTGATCATCTGGATGATGCACTTGGCGAACTTGTTTCGCGTGGCCTGATCACGGCAGACGGATTTTCGGGCTTGCGCGGACTGGTCACTGAAAAACCGACGACATCGCGCCGATCAAATCGCGGGCGTGCCGAACGAATTCGGATCGCACGAACAGCCATCGGACGATGGTCGGTCACGCGACAACTGACGCCTTCCGATGATACCGACGATTCAGCGATTCCCGCCCACGATGTCCACACAGAATGGGCCTGGCAGCTTCTCCGTCGGTGGGGTATCGTGTTTCGCGATCTGTTGTCCAACGAAGACGGCGCGCCCGCGTGGTTTGAACTGCTGCAGGTGTTTCGCCGACTGGAAGCGCGCGGTGAAATTCGCGGCGGTCGATTCATTACGGGTGTTGCCGGGGAACAGTTTGCTCTGCCCGACACGGTTCACAGGATGCGACAGCTTCGAGACGAGGGGCCTCAGGAGGAACTGCTTCTCATCACGGCAGCCGACCCGCTGAACCTGGTGGGAGTGCTGACAAAACACGACCGAGTCCCGAGGATTGCGAGCAATCGTGTGGCTTATCTGGACGGTGTCCCGATCGCGGTAGTCCGTGGCGGCAACACCGAGATTCTGGAAACTGCCCCTGAAGAACAGCTTGCGGTTGCGTTGAATCGACTTCGTCAGGTGTCCGTTTTGCCGTGTTCAAAAACCGACATCATTCTGCCGTGCGGATCACATTGAAGATTGAAGATGGACCTGTTTTCTGCGACAAGGTGTGTGCATCAGAAGAGTAAGTAAAGAAACCTCCGGATATGCCATATTTCTTGCGTCTCTCGCGAACGGCATCGACAAAATTTTCCGTGGGACGACACAGAGTCATAGAGTTTCCGGGGTTGTGATTAGTGGAGATCAGTGCTGATTAGTGTTCTCTACTTTCGCTACGCCGAACACTAATCTTCGCTAATCGAACGCTGATCAAAGCAGAAAAGCACGGAAATAATGGCATCCTCGTGTGGTGACTTCAGCGCAGTCACCGTTTGAAAAGGTCTTCGGATCGAACCCAGGCTGGATCTCAGCTGCCATCAGCGTTCATAAGCGTCGATGAGCGGTCCAGACACCGATTCCCTTTCGCGCACTTCATTTGTCGTTGAACCTAAAATTGGATTCCAGCGCGGAGCAGGATGGCGTCGCCAAGGTCAATCTGGCCGGGTGTGTCTTCGTACTCCAGGGAGCGATCGAAGACCCAGCCAGTTTCCACAAAGACGCCTCGGTTTTCGCGAAGCAGGTATTCGACGCCCAGCACAAGTCGCAGGTCGCTAAGTGTGAGCTGGTCGTCCTGTCCGCCAGCTCGCCTGGCGGCCCAGGTGTTGCCGCCAAACACGCCACTGAGATAGGCCCACGTTTCGCTCTTGTCACCGTCTTTCAGCAGGCGACGTGACAGGCGCGGGGAAGGAAACTGAATGTCCAGCTTCCAAAGCGGTGATGGAGTCCAGTAGAGTCCCATCGCGGGCAGCACCGGAAAATCCTGACGCCCGGTGTAGACGGCTCCGCCGGTCATCGACAGTTTTTGCGGGACAATCTGCCACTGCAACAGGACCATCCCAAACAGTTTGAAAGCCTGCTCCCTGGATTGAAAATCGCTTCGTACGGAGGGCGTGAACAACACCATCGTCGTGAATCGCTCGCTCTGAACTTTTTTCCAGAACGCCTTCACACCCGTGTCATAAAGTGCATCGGGAACATCCACTGACGGATTGGCATTGAGCTGATCCATGCGCATGTATGGAGTGAATGAAAGCACATGGTCCATACTTCCGAACGGCACAGCAAACGTTCCAAGCAGGTCAAATGTCCTGATTCCGAGTTCATTAGAATCGCCTGCTGGAATGACTCCATAAGCAGTCTGCGCCCCTTGAAAACAGGTCGTGCGATAACGAATCAGCGGTGTTTCGCAGCCATCAAAGTCCGGCAGGCAGGAAGTTTCAAATTCAGGAAACGCAGCGGGATCATCCAGCATCGCGTGGCCGAGCTGTGAGTCTTCCGATTGTCCTTCGATCACAATCAAATCATCAAACAGCGGATTCGGTTCAAACGCTGTACCATCACTACGATCTGTGCTGATTGATGCGTCATCATCTTTCGCTTCATGACTGCCTCCGGTCGCATATGAAAACCGCGGTGGCACTTCTTCGTCACCAACGGACTCAGACTGGTTCTTGATTCGTAACTCATCCAGAAACGAATCCTCTGCGCAGACCGCGGCAGCGTTGATCAGAACGATCAGCAACGGGACGGCAAGCCAGCGTGTGAGCAGAGTCATGAGTCGAGTTCGCATCGGTCACGGGAACGCATCTTGAAAACCACTTACGAAACCTGCGAGACTTGAGAGGTTTCGTGAGTGGTTCGTCATAGAATCGGCATTTCCGGACTCCTGCGAAGCATCGGAATGTGGCATTGACGACATCCGCAGCGTCTTCCAGGACTCAAAGGTCGGCGTTTTCTGCCGATCTCAACGTCTGGAATTCGCAACCAGCAGTTTCCGCCAGGAACGGCATTCGTTGCTGGCTTTCAAGCCGTTTACCGTGATCCTGTGATTTGCCGGATCCGCTGCAGCAGTGCCGCGCTGACACTGCCTGTGCTGTTCAATACGAAGTGTCGCGCATTGGTGCTGGTGGCGGAAATGTCGATTCGAAGGCGGTCCTCCGGAAGGCACTCTGCCACTCGTTCGGCCCACTCGATCAGACACAGCCATTCGCTGCTGTTTGTGAATTCGTCGGCTCCGATCGCCAGAAATTCGTCGGTGTCGCCAAGGCGATACGTGTCAAAATGGGCGACGGGTATGCGTCCGTCAGTATACTGCTGCAGTAACACAAAAGTCGGGCTGTTGACCTGCGTGATCTCGACACCCAACGCTTCGCAGATTGCCCTCACCAGCCGTGTTTTACCGGATCCTAATTGACCGTTCAGTTCAATGACCATGCCTTCGACAACAGCTTCCGCGATGCAGGCACCCAATCGGTCCGTCGCGGCTTCGTCATTGCAATCGATTTCGATATTCAATGAGTCACAGCGATTTGTGAACATACACGCGGTCTGGTTTCTGTTTTTTCCAGAGAATCATCGACGGAAAAGTAAGCACCGTAGCTGCCGTCCGAGTTTCCATTCTGCTGATGGTAGTTCCACCGCCAAAGTCGATGTGGCTGCATTTCGTGCATCATCTTGCCGCAGCCCGGAAGCACGATAAGGATCAGTGAGACGACCCCGAGCATCATTGTTTGTGTTATCTTCATACAGCCTCTGTTGATTTCGTATGCACAGCAGGGTGTGTGCAGCGCTAGCGAAACACACCAGTTCCTTACGCCTTCCCAAAATGGTGCGTTGCGCTAGCGCTGCACGCACCCTACGATTCAATCAACAGACCGCTAATGCCTTGCGGCTCACAGTTTTGGAGTCTCAAAACAGTCTCCTAGACACCGAGGGATTTGACAACCTTCTGAGCGGCATCGGTCAGGTCACTGGCACTGATAATCGGGCGACCGCTGTCCTTCAGCATTTCGCGAGCTTTCTCGACGTTTGTCCCTTCCAGTCGCACGACCAGTGGCACGTTGAAACCCACTTTTTCGTACGCATTGAGCAATGCCGAAACGATCACGTCACACTTCATGATTCCGCCAAAGATGTTGACCAGCACGGCCTTTACATTTTTGTCTGCCAGGATAATGCGGAAAGCCTCCGTCACCTGTTGTTCGTTCGCTCCGCCCCCGACGTCCAGAAAATTTGCCGGCTCACCGCCGTGTATTTTGATCAGGTCCATCGTGCTCATCGCAAGGCCCGCCCCATTGACCAGACACCCGATGTTTCCGTTGAGCTTGATGTAGCTCAGGCCTGTATCTGCTGCTTTCACTTCTGACGGATCTTCTTCCGACAGATCACGCAGAGCCACCACGTCTTTGTGACGGAACAAAGCGTTGTCATCGAACGTCACTTTGCCGTCGAGCGCCATCATCTGACTGTCTTCAGTGATGATGAGCGGATTGATTTCCACCATGCTGCAGTCGTAATTCACAAAGAAGCGACAAATCTGCGGCAGGAATTTTTCGGCACTGCGGACAGCGACAGCGTCCAGTCCCAGGGCGTACGCCATCTTGCGTGCCTGGTACGGATACAACCCGGCAATAGCATCAAATGGCTCGGACAGAATTTTTTCCGGGAAGTGCTTCGCGACTTCTTCGATCTCCATGCCGCCTTCTGACGACATGATGAGCACAGGCCCGCCGATTTCACGATCGACAACGATGCCCAGGTACAGCTCGCGAGCGATCTTCACACCCTGTTCAACGAACAACGTGTTGACCACCTTGCCCTCGTCACCCGTTTGAATCGTGACAAGTGTATTGCCGAGCATACGCTTCGCGTTGCCAGCCGCATCGGCCGCAGACCTCACCAGCACGACACCACGTTGTTCCGGCGATTCTTTGAATGTCCCTTTACCGCGCCCGCCAGCGTGAATCTGCGATTTGACCACGGCAACCGTTCCGCCGAGTGTTTCGAATGCCTTCGCCGCTTCTTCAGATGTCTTTGCTACAATTCCCTGCGGCACCGCCACGCCCGCCGCTCGAAAGAGCTGCTTTGCCTGATATTCATGGATTTTCATGGAAGTCGATCAAATCAGAGAGTCAACAGAATTGAACAGGCCACGACCCCACAGATTGTAGCCGCCATTGATTCGAGGTTCGAGGAACGCAAATCCTGCCGTTTTCAATTTCCCGCGAAAAGATCGCCCTGCGGAGCCAATCGGCACCCATTTCAATATACCGATTCCCACCCGACGGCGAGTTCCACCGCTGAATCCGTGACGATGTTGACAATCTGCAACCTGATTTGGCAATGAGGCATCAATGTAACATCACGTCGAATACCTGCAGCATTCGCTGGTGTCGCGAGGCAACACAATGGCGTGGTTGTTGCCTTTCGGAATCAACGCATTGTGGGCCGAGGATGCAATACGGATTCACCTGCGACAGTTCGCTGCAGTTGCGCTCTTTTGCTCGACTTTCCGCAACGGTCGCAGTGATCCGGAGCCAGACTTCGAGAGCTTTCCGCTGCTGAAGCGCGAGGGCTGAAGGTTAGACTGGTTCGGCAATTCTGGAATTGCGAAACGAACCGGTTTGGAAACGCAACCACTTCATCGAGCCAAAACCTGATGCAACCACGAATTCCGAACAATAGCGTTCACGCCGGCACTGTTCTACGCTTTATGCGACACACAATTTGCGTGTCCATTGCTTTGCTGATACGAGTCAATGACGTCTTTGCTGGTAACGAGCCTCGAATGATTGAAGTGTCTGACGACACGCAGACATACACGGGCATGATCGTTGCCAAGTCGGCTCAGGAATGTTTTATTATTGATCGATTTGGACGCCAGGCACAGTTACCAATCGCCAGACTGAAGTCGTTCAGTGTGGTGGCTGAGAGTTTTCGTCCTGCGTCACAGAGCGAATTCCGCCGACTGCTGGAAGCCGAATTGGGCGCGGAGTACGAAGTTGCCACCTCAAAGCATTACGTCGTCGTGGGGACACATGGTCATGGCCGCAGTTATGCAGCGCTGTTCGAGGAAATCTTCAGTCAGGTCGAGTCGTTCTACTCACTGCGTGGTTTTCGAACATTAAAGCCAGATGCACTCCTGGTCGCACTGGTGCTTAAGGATCAGGCAGCATTCAAAAAGTACTGCGAAGGCGACCAGATGCCATGGACCGAAGGTCTGCGAGGCTATTATTCCTTGAAGTCGAATCGAGTTGTCATGTACGATTTTCCGGAGTTGTTTCAATCTGTACGACTGATGCCTGAGGCCGATCTGCAGACTCGTGAGGAAACGCTCATCGCTGATTCAAGTCCCTCAAATCGCACGAACTTGGCGGATGGCGTGGAATATCCTGCGGCAAACAGTCTCGCTCGGCTTCAGCAGGCCGCATCCGCATCAACCGTTGGTGGTGAAACGGCGAATACGATCATTCACGAAACGACACACCAGGTCGGTTTCAATATTGGCATTCATTCTCGCATCGGTGCCACACCCCTGTGGGTGCTGGAAGGCATGGCCACCGTCCTGGAATCTCCTGGCATGAGAACCCGTAGCGGTTCGTCTGAGAAAGTGAATGCCGAAAGACTGGAATGGTTCAAAAAAAACTATGGCGAGCGTCGACAGCCTGGCGACCTTGCAAAACTCATTGCATCTGACGACATGTTCAGTAAACAGACCCTGGATGCCTACAGCGCGGCATGGGGAATTACGTGGTTTTTGACTGAGAACCCCGCCCGCGCTCGCCTTTTTTCCAGGTATCTGAAAACCATCAGCGAACACGATCCACTGCAGCAGTACACGGCAGAAGAACGACTCAGGGACTTCCAGACCATCTTCGGAGATATCGCACGTCTTGAAGTCGATTACGTACGCGCGATGGATCGATTGTGATCTACGCCGCCTCTTCGGTGTGGGGTGCTCGGGATTCCAGTTCACCAAAGATCAACGCGCCTCGCACAACGGCAGTCTCCGGGTCGTGGGCGATGCGAACCGACAGAATTCGATCCGCAATGTCATGCTGAATGAACTGTTTCGTCAGGAGGTCTGCAAACCCATCCACCATCACAGCACCGCCAGCCAGCATGACGGACAAGCGTTGCTTGTTCAACGCGAGTCGCACGGGGGTTGACTCAAGCAACTGAGTCACTGTGCGGCACACTCGATCCAGCACAACCGTATACAGCCGCGCCAACATGCGTTCCCGATCACCGAGCGAATTCTTCAAACTCACTCCGCTGTCGATTTTCCACTGACGAATATTTTCGATGTCCAGGTACGCGGTGCCGGCTTCGTCAAACATCTGCACGCTGAAGTGTTTCGCCAGTTCTTTATCAATCCAGTTTCCGCCGATCGCGATCGTTTCCGATACGATCAACATTCCAAAACGAGCGATGCAGATCGCGGTGGTTTCAGCACCCATGACAAGACTGATCCCCGTAAACGACGCATCACTGCATGTTGCCAGCAGCGCCGCTTCAGCAGCGTCCACCACAACCGGTTGATAACCCTGCATCTGCACCAGACGATGCAAAAACACCTCGCTCTTCTTCGCCTGATCAGAACCATCCTGCAGACCGGGAACAGTCAGCACGCACAGGTTTCGGGAACTGGGATTTGCCGGAAGCATGGACACCGTGAGCAGACTCAGTATTTGCCGTGCAGGTGGATCGTCAGAGGGAACGACGCCGTCCGTCAGCAGAGCCGTGCGGGGAACCCGGCTGAGCCATTGTGCACTGGCGGCATGGTTACCAAATACAACCAGAGCCTGATCGCATTCCGCATAGGGCACTGCCTGGGCTTCAAGCACCAGCCGATGTTGTTCCGTGTTCGTGAGCAGCGTGTATTCCGACCGTTCCGAAAACATCGTCAGGCGTTCGGGGGTCTGCGGGTTGCGGAACACCGAACGAATCCGGCAACTGCCAAAGTCGATCGCGCAAATCATGAGTCTGTCCGTTCCTGCAAGAAGTGAAGGGCTCGATCAAGGCCACCGGATGAATCAGCAGCCGTCTGCGTGCGAGTGTCGGGCGTATGTCCAGCGGCAACGGTCGTCCGTGCCGCAGGTTGTTCACGACGTTTATCCGATGACAGATTTATATGGGGAGCCGGTACTGCCGGATGAGCGGCATCAATCCGCAGGCGTCTTGGTCCCGCCGGTTTTCCGAACAGGGCGATTCGAAGCGAAAACTGTGCTTCGCAGAGATCAATTGGAAGGCGATTTTGAAGCAGATCTTCCAGATCCGAAAAGCCCTGCTCGTCAGCAGAGAGGGTTTTGGAAGAAGGAACGGCGATATCAACGCGGTCGGTCCGGAAAGTGACCGTCGCAGTTTCGTCAATCAATGATTTGCCCTGCACCGGAAGATCACTGGCGACATCCGGCCCATGCCAGTCGCCGCTGAACCATTCGTAACCCGCAACCAGAGCCTTCGCCGGCTGGACCGCAGAAGCCGACAGAATCGCCGGTTCAATTGGAGGCGGTGTTTCAGTGGCTTGCGACACAGGCATGGCGATGTGTTGCTGCCTTTCCGATTCCATCAATTTTTGCTGCGAGGCTATGGTCGGTTGACATCGTGTCGTATCAAATGTCGTCGGCCGGGATACCGCGTTGCTACGTTCCGGACTGTCGTCTGGCTCGGGTTTCAATGTCCCTGCCAGTATTAATATCCCTGCCAGCAGCAGTCCTCCGATGAAGACCAGATTCCAGGGATTGAACGCAGTCGCTGTGGACGTTGTGACAGCACCCATTTGCATTTCCTGCGGTGCAATCGGCGCGACGAATGCGGATTCCGACACGAAACTCATAGGTGCGTCTGCGGCACCAGTGTCCGCAATATCCTCTAACTGACTGGTGGCCTGGACCGGGACTAACGCTGTTGGTATCACTTCGTCCTTATCAAATTCAGCAACCTGCGCTGCCGGCGATTCGGCATCCTGGATCGGAAGGACCAATCGAGGTGCTGGTGATGATGGCAACTGAATTTCCGGAATCGCTGGTTGACTGCTGGTGAACGGGCTGTTGTTCGATGCTGCACCGTTGGGGATGAATAAGTCCCGTGCCACCGTTACGCCGCCGCTCTTCCATTCCGAAACAGTCGGTGACATGCTGCGTAAGCCATTGAACACTGTGTGGTTGTGGTGGCTGTGTGAAATTGAAATGACGTCGCCGTGTGCAATCGGATGATGCAGTTTTGCATTCGGGATTGGAGCTTGGCCCGGAAACCTGAAAATGATTTTGAGTTGCCCGTCCACCAGCGACAGATTATTCGTGGTCTTCAGGACATCGCCAATGACAATCCCGTCCTGCTCGAGGCAAACGACGACGACGCCAGAGTCGGTTCGTAATGCGGCGTTTTTCTTCACTGCTGCGTTGACCGGCGACATTGACTGCACAACGAGTACGTCGCCACTCTCGACACGTTCGCCCTTGTCCACCGACGTCGGTGAGACAAACTGCGTCCATTGAGCGTGGTCCTGTGCAGACCGCATGACCGTCACATTTGCGGATTCAGAAAGCAAACCGGCATTTATGACCGCCTGCTGAACGGTGAGAGCACTCTCGGTCGGGACCAGATAAGTATTGTAGTGCTCGATATCACCGACCACTGCGACGGTGCCTGCCTGCGAGTCACGGGGCGCGGACTGCCCGAAAACTTCGGGCACTGCTGCCAGCGCAATTACGGCCAGTAAATATGCGGATTTGAGCCGTTCCATGGCTTGAACCCCGTCTCTAATTCGTATGTGTGTTCCGGACGTAATCACCTGAGCCATTCAGTCTCACCGGCAAAATCTGCGCAATTCTTCCTTGAACGCTGAGCGTGCGGCTTCTTCTGGATCGGCATTCGACCCGCGAAGAATCATTTTTTCTACGCTCCGCATACATCCTTCCTGGATCCCCCAGAATTCGGTCTCAATGTCTGACCGAAACACTCCTGTTTACCAGATTTGCGGAAACCGATTACATTGGGGAGATGAATTCCTCTGTTCTGCTGGTGTGTCACGGATGACTCAGCCTTTCGATGTCATAACTATCACAGAAGCGCGGCCCGATGGGCACGCGGTTAAACGGTGTCACGGATGACTCAGCCTTTCGATGTTTTGAATCTGATCGAACATGTCGCGTTTTCTTTCGGAACGCTGTCCGATGCCCTCAAGCCATATCTGATCGCTCAGTTGGATCTGGCACAAGGAGCCGATCTGCCACTTGAATCCGTTGAGTTTCTTCCCGGGCCATGGTTGAAACTGCGATCGTGGCTCGACATGAATGTGCTTCAGGTGTTGGTGATGAAGCACAGCGGGAAAGTGATTTCCGCGATCGTCGTTTTTGCGGTCGGGCGAATGCTTGCTCGCATGATGTCTGCGATGATGGTTCGAGCCGCAAAAAAGGCCCGCGTGGATCCGACGTTGATGGGATTCATGGGCAACCTCGCATACGTGGTGATGTTGTGCGTGGTTTGTATCGCTGCGTTGAGTTGCCTGGGCGTTGATACAACTTCGTTGACGGCAATATTAGCGGCTGCGGGATTTGCAGTCGGCATGGCATTGCAGGGAACGCTCGGTAATTTCGCATCCGGAGCATTGCTTGTGTTTTTCAAGCCATTTCGAGTTGGAGATATGATTGACGTTGGCGAAATCTCGGGTAATGTTGTCGAAATTCAGATCTTCAATACCATCCTCCGCACTCCCGACAATGTGCGGATTATTGTCCCGAATTCAACACTGACAGGAGCATCGATTCGCAATTTTTCTGCGGAACCGTACCGACGGATCGATCTGGTGATCGGCACGAGCTACCACGACGATCTGCGTGCCGTGAGACAGTTCCTTGAGGAGGTCGTCCAGTCAGACGAACGGATTCTGGCCGATCCGGCGCCTGAAGTTGCCGTGTCGGAACTCGGAGACAGCAGCGTGAATTTCGTCGTGCGTCCGTGGGTTTTGAGCGGCAACTACCATGCGGTCAAGTTCCATCTGATCGAACAGATCAAGCTGGGCTTTGACGAACGAGGACTCACGATCCCATTTCCTTCCCGCGATGTGTTCGTGCATCATTCCATGGGAAAAGACACGCTTCCCTTTATCAGCGATTCAGCCGCTGTTGCAGCGTAATTGCCTGATTTCTGCCTCATGCGGTCGAAAGAGATATTAACCCAAAGCGTCAGCGAGGGCCGCAAATCTTAATCCCTCTTTGTCGGCTGGGAACGACTGCCGATTTTCTCCCGACATTCGTCTTGAGTGAAAACGCACAATTCTGCAATGCTACGGCTTCTGCCCTCCATTCCTGTCTCAATTCTATCCGCCGATTCCGGTAAATCCTGCAGAATTTCTCTCTTGGGCATGACTGAGATCATTCAGTTTCATCCCCGTTCATAGGCCCGAACATGCGAAGTTCGCACGCTCAGATTCAGCGAATCCGACGCCTCGCTCACGTGTGGCTGTGTTCGTGCGTTCTGTCGCTTGTTGCGATCACCACC
>JAYUVA010000532.1:0-2685 GCA_043754375.1 Candidatus Kuenenia sp.
GTTTTCGCAAATTCGTGGCAGACATGGAACCGTGCAGCGTCGATGACGGGTTGTCGAGGAAACCTCAAGACAATCGGCGTGGGCCTGCATGCGTATCACGACAGCAACGCCCATTTTCCGGCTGCGTATTCTGCAAGTCAGCCGCCTCACAGTTGGCGCGTGGCCCTGTTGCCGTGGATGAACGAAAAGTCGCTGTTCGAAAAATATGATCTTAACCGTGCATGGGACGATGGCACAAATCCAGCGATGCTGGGGATGCGGCCCAGCGCGTATGCGTGCCCCGAAGTGATTGATCCGGCCCGCACAAGCTATCAGGCGGCGGTTGGACTTCGAACGGCGTGGCCCTACGACACGGGAATTCGCATCATGGATTTTACGGACGGAACAAGCAACACCGTCATGTTGCTGGATATTCATGATCCGGATGTCGAATGGACTCAGCCCAGTGATCGCACGCTCGAGCAGGCTCTCGATGCTGTCGTGACGGGACAACGCCACTCCCCCAGCACGACGGAACGAGGAATTGAGATGCTGCTCGCCGATGGCAGCGTGCGATACTTTAGGTCGAAGATCGATTCAGAAACTCTTCGCGGCATCATGACCCCAAGTTACGGTTCAGGGCTTCCTCCAGATCGCACGTCAGCCGATGCTCTGCAGCGTGCGGCCAAAGAAAATGTGCTTCCCCAACCCGCAGCTTTTCAGGATCCAACCGATGCGGCACTCATGACAGCAACTCGCCTGTCGCCTGCTGCGGATGTGAATATTGAACCGGGCAAGACACTGGTCTTTTGCCCGACAATGGCGCTCGCATGGAAACGTTTCGTCCGGGACGTCCCGCAAATCGCTCCGCCGCCGCTTTCAGTGCAATTGCAGGGCAGCCCGTTTTCAGAGGCTGACATTTCACCGTCGGCTGTCGAAATCTCCGTTGGAATGTCATCCAATCTTGGGAGAAAGGTGAACAGCACGCTCCGCAAGCATCTGGCATTTGCGGCAGAGTTTGATCCCTTCAAGTTGCCGCTCACATTTGTTGATACTCAAAGGGAACACAAGGTCAAGGCGTTTGGAGTCACATCGCACTGGGATGACTTTCGATTCGCGCTGGCCCAGGTTCGAGTCAGTGATTATCGGTCGCCGGACGACTTTGTGATTTCGATTGATAACGTCAACGGCGAAGATCTCGTGCTTGCAAAAATCTCGCAACCAGCGACTCTGCAGGCTGGCATCGACGATGTCTCTGCACGAATTCGAGATTCACGAATTCCAACGAACGCTCGCACAGTGGTGGCTGAAGAACAAGTGGTCATCCCGGTTCTGGAGCTGAGTCTCTCTGCAGACTTCAAGACCGAACTGCGGGATACAGCGTCCGCGGGCGAAGAACTGGAGTCGGCCGTGCAGATCGTCCAGTTCCGACTCGACGAACGCGGAGCGGTCGTCTGGTCGGAGGCAGAGGTTGTCGGTGAAAACGGTCACTACGAATACACGCCCGGAACTCGTACGTTTATCTTTGACAAACCATTCCTGATCATGCTCCGTGAAGCGCCGGACAAACACCCCTACCTTGCCGCATGGATCGCCAACACGGAAATGATGACCGCAAACTCGGGCGATCAATGAGCCAGCCGTTATCGTGCAACCCCCGCGTGGCGTTTGGCTTTGGGGTCGCCGGCGGCGTGCATTGTGCCGGTCTTGTGGTCGATGAAAATCATGACAGGATGAGCGATCGGCGATGCCACGATCCCCAGCAGGTGTCCGCGGTCTGACAGATTTTTGCGGACCGCTTCCGGGATCTCTTCGTTGACCTTGAGTTCACCGCGTCCCACGAACGCGGCGTTGCGATCGGGGTTGGGATTGAACGAATCCTGGTGATGGTTCATTTGAAAGCGAGGAGCTGTCACAGCTTCTTTCGGCGACATGCCGAAGTCGATGTGATTGAGCAGCACGTTCAACGTTGTCTGATCCTGCACGTCTCCTCCGGCCACGCTGATGGCAATCACCGGCAAGCCGTCCTTCAGAACCAGCGTCGGCGTTAAAGTGACTCGAGGTCGCTTGCCTGGTTGAACTCGGTTTGGGTGATCTGGATTTGTATTCATGCTTCGCACGCGGTTTCCCGTGTTAACTCCCGATGGACCGGGCGTATTCGTCAACATATTGCAACTCGGGGTCGCAGCGATCACATTGCCCCAGCGATCGGCAACGACGCAGGTTGTGGTGTCCTGCTTCGGAATCTTTTCCGTTTCGTTGTCCGGAGCGCCATCAGTTCGCACTGCCTGCATCTTTACAGGATCACCTGGCCGACGGTCCATGGACGCATGTTGCACATCGATCAGCGGACGGCGGAGATTTGTATAGCTGTCGGACAGCAGTTCAGTCATCGGCACCGACGAAAAGCGCGGGTCCGCGTAGTACTCATCCCGATCCGCGTACCCCAGCTTCATTGCTTCCGTCATCACATGAATGCAGTCGGCCGAGAGATGCCCCATCGCATGCAGATCGAATCCTTCGAGCAGGCGCAGGTTCTGACAGAGGACCGGCCCTTGAGTCCACGGACCGCATTTGTAGACCGTGTAGCCTCGGTATTCGATCGAGACCGGATCTTCCACCCACGTTGTCTGAGCCGCCAGATCCGGCTTCCGCTGAAACGCGCCGGTTGCGATGTACCACGCTTCCAGTTCGTCGGCGACGTCA
>JAYUVA010000533.1:0-3305 GCA_043754375.1 Candidatus Kuenenia sp.
CGCTTGTTTTATTTGAAATTTGAAATTTGAAATACGGTGCGTTGCTCACGCGGTTAAACGAACGTGCCATCTGCGGCCGCTCCGCTGCAAATCGAATCATTCTGCGCGGGCTGAGTTCCACGATTACCTTATTGACCCGGGTGCGACCGACTGGGGAGTCGCGGCTGGAGGCGCTTCGGGTTCGCCGGGGAAATCGTAGGCTTCGAAGTTTGAAAAAATATGTTCGCTGAGAAACGCCTCTGCCTGCTTATCCAGCATCGCAAAATAACCGATGGCAATTCCTCGGTAGCCGGATTCACCGCATTCGGCAATCGCAGCCTTCAAAAGTGACTGTGCCGATTTGAGATTTGCTTCTTCCAGGCGAAGCATGGCGAGCAGAAACAGGATTTCAGCGCGCGATGCCGGCAGCACCTCCATCCCGAGGCTCAACGTATCGAGGTGCCGCATCGGCCACACCGGAATGGGCGCATTGACCATGATGTTTGCGTCTGCGATCAAAGGCAGCGTAAACAGAGACCCGATGTACGGTTCATTTATCGATGTCACTTTATCGAGTTCTTTCAACTGCGATGACCAGGTATCATAAGCCGACGTCAGATCACTGATCGCCAATTGAGACAATGCCGTCGGAAACTGCCAATCCGCACCAGCCATCCTTTCCGGCTGCTGACGAGCGGGTTCGGCCATCATGGCCAGTTCCCGATGCGCTTCTTCCAGTCGACCGGTTTCGAGCATTAACTGTCCACGCCTGATGACCCCCAGTGGATTTCGAGTCACGGCTTCCCGATCGTCGTCCAGCAGTTTCAATGCAGCAACGCCAAATCCCGCGTTGTCGATTTCTGCCGCAAGAGCCACCAGCTGGCTGACTCGATCTTCTTCCTCTTCCGGCGTTACTTGTTTTTCAAGGAATTCATCCATGCGTTTCTGATTGTCACGAATCATGTCGCGATAATCGCGTCGGAGCCCCTGTTGTTCGGAAAGGTAAGCCTGCATCTGTGGGATTTCAGAATCAGATATTTGTCTTCGAGCAGCGGTAGCAGGTGATCGATTGCGTCACCGGCCATGTCTGTCCGATTCTGCTGGCGATAGAGTTTAAAAAGCTCGCCCCACGCCGTTTCATCGTTCGGCTCAGTGACCAGAGACTGCCGATAGGCCATGACTGCCTGGAAGTATCGCATCCGTTTGAAACGATCTCCCAGCGACGGCCCTCCGAGCATTTGTTCGAGTTCTCCCAGACGGGCATATGCCGATCCCAGCAATCGATATGCCCTGGCATTACCTGAAGACTGATTCAGGGCAAGGTTCAGCCGCCTGATTGTGAGATGCGCAGAGGCAATGGCTGACATTGCTTGTTCTGTCGACTCCGGTTGCAGGCCGGAAAGAGTGGAGTAATGCATTGCCAGGCGAAGATTTTCATCTTCGGAAGGGCGCACGCGATACACATGTTTCTCATAAAAATTCGGTTCGCGGGCAAATTCCCGCAGCGTCGATGGGGCACTCTCGGCGATGCCAAACGCTTTCTCTATCCAATTGGGGGCTCGGCCAGCACGTTCCGTGTCGGGGATTTCCGGGTTGACACGTTCCAGGATGGCCGCCGATGCTTCAATACTAATCGGAACCCACTGCTGTGTTTGAGCCAGATTGAACATGGATCGATAGTCGGGCTGGCCCGGCGGTGCCAATCGTGTCATCGCGTGCGTGATGTGAAATTCCGTCAAAGCATCCTCAGACACTTTCATTTTCGCCTGCATCAACTCTTCGTACTTCTTCTGCTCTGCCTTATCCGGTGACTTATCTTCGGGCGGCGGAGTCGGCTGGAAGAGTGTCGTCAGCAGGATGGAATGCTTTGCGAAGACCGACCTGGCAAGCTCTGGTTGTTCATCCGCATCACCAGGACGACCGAACGGCAACATGCGACTGTCGACAAAACTTTTTCTTCCATTCCAGATCAGCAAATCACCCTGCTCCAGGCGTGTGTGCAGGATGTTTGCCGCCGGATCAAGATCCTTAAGTTGTGCCGCGATGGTATCGATTGTCACGCGTGTGTCGTGATCAAACCCCCAGCCCAATGGTGCAGCACCCGGCAGTCGGGATGCCACGATGCAGAATCCAAGACCCGCCAATGCCAATACAGTCACGGCACGCCCACCACGCGAAAACAGTAACTCCTTCGAATCCAGCGTATACTGCTGATTGAACGCACGACGATACCAGTCCTGAGCTGAAATGCTGGCAACGACTGCCGCCACGATTGCTGCCGCCGGAAGTTCATGCGCTGCGAGCAGCGACAGGCCGGTCACGCCGACTAACGCAAACAGGAAACCCAGATCACGCCGTGTTCGCGCCAGCAACAGCACGACAAATCCCATTAACAGGAGAGCCAGGCCGGCAATCTGAGAATGATCGAACAGCCGAATCGCACTTGGGTTCAACACAGAATAGTAGTCAACGCGACCGTCGAAATTGACGGCTGCCGACGGAATGTCCACGCGACGCTGCGCCTGCATTGCCGGGTACTCGACAGAGTACATCGTGACGGGGCCCAGGAGCGAGTTGCCTGGAAACGGATTCACTAACAACGCGGCGACACTCAAGCCGACAATCATCCACGGCGAAGGACTTTCCGATTCGATGTGTGCATCTGACTTTCGGGCTGCCAGCCGCTGGCTGACAGTCACTCCCGCCACGTACATCGCGACCACAAACGCCCCAACCCACGCGCGTGAGTCAAAGTTGCACCAAACTGCGATCAGCAGCGGCAACTTCCAGTGGAGCCCCGATGCCATGCCAAGCCGATGCTGGTACAGCCATCGCATTGTGATCGTCATGCCGAGCATCGTCACAAGTTCCGGCAACGGCACAAAATCCGATGAGCACGCCACAATGGCAAACACCGCACAGATGGAATTCCACCATGTCGGAACACCGCGAATTGAGATATGTGTGAGCAGGTATCCAACCAGTCCGGCAAGCGTAACCTTAAGCAAGGTGAGTGCTTTCTCACCGCCCGCTGACCAACAGAGACTGATGACATGATCAAAAAGCCAGCTCACATTCGGAGAAGGCTTGTCGACCACCGTCAATGAAAGAACGTCTGTACGCGGCGGCAGCAGTCCATGCGCCCGCATGTAGTCGCCCGATCGAATCAGCACGAGCGGCTTGGTGTCATTGATCTGCGTGAAACCCAACAGCACAGCCAGAAAAATCGCCGCCCAGCGAAGCATAAAGTCGCCGCGAACGGCTTCTTCTTCCACCATTTCCGGCGTCAATGCTTCCTCTTCGGGCAATTCGTCCGGCAGGTCCCG
>JAYUVA010000534.1:0-7594 GCA_043754375.1 Candidatus Kuenenia sp.
GCGAAGTTGACTTCTGTGTCGCGTGAACAGGTTCGCCCGCTGAATTTTCTCAGCTTTGCCAGCGTGCCTGAAGGCACTCAGGCGGTCGGCTTTGATGCTCTGGGGAACCTGTGTCTGGCAAATCCGGATTTACGAGCCATAACCAGAGTGACCAGCCATTTCCGCATCCCATGTCCTCACTGCGGTCGTGCGACGGATATGATCTTCCGCAAGGATGCCGAGGCTGCAGCGGACGCCGTCACCCGCAGTTTCTGAATTGAACTGCAGCAGAGCGACCAGCGTGGTTCACGACGGACATGAATGTCCATCCTGCGAATGGACCACTTTGCGGTTTGTGGCCCGTTTTATCGTGGTCTGGCGTTCCTGTTCGGTGCGTTGATGCACAAGCCGTAAGAGTCTTTCGGCGTGGAGTGTCAATGTCTGATTACGACGGTTCATCATCGATCGAGCAGTCTCAACGGCTGCGTCCGGAGGCCAGTCGCCTGTCAGTTCACCAAACGTCACGCTGCTGAATGACGGAACATTCCGCGGCAGCAATCGTCCTCCGGGGATCAACATCGTACAGACACCAATCGATGAACCGGAATTGAACATGCTGTTCATTGCAATCTTGGCGTGGTCGCCGATAAAAGATCCGACTTTGCTCAATCCGGAATCTATCATCTGACCGTGCAGTGGCACTTTCACGGTGCTGTAGTCGTTCTTCAGATCCGAGGTACACGACATCGCGCCGATATTGACCCAAGGACAAACGTAGCTGTGTCCAAGGAAACCTTCGTGGTACTTGTTGACGTAGCTGTGCATGATAGATTCTTCAATTTCACCACCCGCTCGACAGTGTTCGCCGATCGTTGTTCCCTTTCGAATCAGTGCGCGAAACAGATGTGAGCCGCGACCAATATGACAGGGGCCTTCGATCCGCGTAAAAGATTGAATCCTCGCATCACGATCGATAGACACTGGCCCGCCGCGCGCATCGATCACCACGTACGGATCAATTTCTGCCTGCGCAGAAATATAGACGTCCGACAAATCGCCGAGCACCTGCACATGCTCCAGCTTGGGAGGCTGCGAAACTCCTTCATCCGTAAAATCCCGAATCAGCTGTGCCGCATTCTGGTAGACAAGGTCCCAGGGGTATTGAATCCAGCGTCCGCTTGTCGGAAGTCCCCGTTGACTGTTGGCATACTGAGCTAATGCCGTTGCAGGATCACCCTGCATAAGTTCGCCAAGTTCTTCGCCGGGGATGAGCATCCACGCCGGATGGCCATCGACAAAACCAGCCTGGTGCGTGACAAGATCCAGAGCTGTCAATCGGCGCTCCGGCAACCAGCGGCCATTCACCACCAGGACTTTCTCTTTGCGAATCCAGTCGAAACAATTGACTGTGAGTCCAGGCTGTTCTTCAGCGTAGGCATCGACCAGCCAGGGTCTAATCCATGCGCCGAAGTCGGCTTCCGGAAACCAACGTTGTAGTCGCCGCCGCAATGAATCCCGGCCACAGACCAGTTCAAACACCGGGCGCAACAGAGCGACCGGCGTCAGGTCTTCAGTATGGGAGTCTTCAAACAGTAATATCCGCATGCTCTGCATTCCATCCATGTTCATGCATCAGCGCACCAGGGGTTACCGGGACAAATACAAGAGGATCAAGTACAGGACGACCAGCGCGGCGATCGTTTTTCCAAACATCAGCACGGCAGATCGCAGAATTTTTTCGGGCAATTCGAAGCGACTGGCACAGTAGACCAGTGAAATTCCAGCAGTAAGTGGAATGGCATAAATGGCAGCGAGCTGCATGGATTGCATCCAAAAAAAAATTCAAATCTGTTGAACCGTTCGACATTCAACCCCAACTGCCTTGGGACTGACGGATTGCCGCTGTTTTTGTGAGCGGCAAGGCGCTAGCCGTCTGTTTTTGCAGGCCAAATTACCCGCAGCCAGCAGAACGTTTGTTTCACGAAGTTTTCTTCGACGGAGCCGGTTCGTCGTCATCTGGAATTTCTTCTTCGTCGCCATAGCCATAGGCCGGACCTTCAGCGGCGTCCCAGATTGCCAAAAGGTTAAGCAGACCAGCGATCCAGGTGAAAACGGACCCGATATCGAAGTTCTGACTCAACGCGCCGTTCAACCGGTCCAGTTCCAGCGTATCACGTGGTGCCTGAAACCAATCGACAAAACGTCGGGAGACGCTGCCTTCGAGGCGAAAGCGAACTTCACGCTCATCGTCGTCGAGTCCAAGCACATCACAACGAACTTCGCGCCGCGGTGATCCAAACACCTCACGCCCAAGATCAATATTGCCCGCCAGGGGAAAATCCTGTTTTGATCCGTCCGCGAGTACCGCACGCAAAGTGCCCGTGACGACCTCACTGCCCTGCTCGTTTGCAGGATTCATTTCAATCGTCCCGTTGACGATTTCTGAAGTTCGGTTTCCGAAACCACGTGACAGAATGCCCTGAAAATCGCTTTCAATCGGTCCATCAATCCAGTTGATTCTGGCGTCGATGTTTCGAATCCGCATTTCCTGAATGATCGCAGGCCATGCAGGCGCGCCGACAAGCACCTGCGCGGCATAACCGAACGAGAACTTCATGCGCGGCGAAGAAGCCTGAAGCTGAGCTGTCGGGGCAGCGCCCTCAGAGCGATAGATCAGTTGACTGTAGACAGGTTGTCCACCGCCCAGAATCATCCCCCAGACGAAAATTGTGAGGATGCAGGCGGAATAGATCGTCGCTTTGAATCGTCGTCCCTGATACCAATGTCCAGCCCCGGGAATTGCAAACGCCAGCAGCGCCGCAACGACAGGGTTTCTTAATCGTACTCTTGGGTCTTTCATGAACTGTCCTGACTGCGCTTTATCATTGATGGCACAGTCCTGATTGAACAGTCTGGTGCTCTGTCAGGCAGAATCGTAGCAGGATGCCGAGTGCGTGTCAGCACAGTTCCCGAATTCCTGCGGCAATTGCCTGTTACGTGTCGCAATCGGCATTTTTTGCCTATCATCCCGGTGCAACCCCGGGAGCACCCGGATTTCCGGGGACATTCCTGTCGGTCAGCAATTCCCGACGAGCCCATATTCCGCGCGACTTAAGTCGATTTGCCCCATGTCTTCGATCTATCTCGACAACAACGCGACGACGCCGGTCTTCCCGGAAGTCATGCACTGTATGACCAACGCATGGGCCACGGCATTTGCGAATCCTGGAAGTCAGCATTCCTACGGTCGGGAGGCACGGCGAGTCCTTGAAGACAGTCGTGAATTGATCGCAGAAATTCTGAATGCGGACGCCTCGGAAGTCATCTTCACGAGCGGTGGCACAGAATCAATCAACATGGGCATTTATGGCTTCACGTTTGGCCGAACGGGGACAATCGCGATCACCGCTGGTGAGCATCCCGCAACGCTGATGGCATGCGAACGAGCCCGACAAAACGGCTGGCAGATTGTCACGATGCCTGTGGACGATCAGGGTCGGATTGACGAAATCCAATTGGCAGAATTGCCCTGGAAAGACATCAAACTGGTCTGCTTGATTCTGGCTCATAACGAAACCGGAGTCATCCAGAATGTTGCGCCACTTGCGAAGCGCTGTCGAGAAAACGGCGCGGCGTTATTGCTGGATGCAGTGCAGGCGGTGGGTAAGATGCCTGTGGATTTTCAGCAACTGGGTGCAACCGCACTGGCCTTTGGTGCGCATAAATTTCACGGCCCGCGCGGTGTCGGCGGCTTGCTGCTGAAACGTGGCGTGAAGCTGCCGCCGTTTCTGGAAGGTGGACATCAGGAAAATGGCCGCCGCGCTGGCACCGAACCAGTTCCGTTGATTGCCGGAATGGCGAAGGCGCTACAGCTCTGGGCAGCGGACTCACAGACTCGCTCAGACAAAATTCGCACACTGCGAGATCAGTTGCAGCAGGAACTCATCAGACGGTGCAGTCCGGTTGTTGTGCATGCCGCGGACGCCGATCGACTGATGAATACGCTCAGCATGGCATTTCCCGGAATTCCGGGTGAAGCGATGCTGGTCAATCTGCATCTGGCGGGAGTGGCCTGTTCGCTCGGCAGCACCTGTGCCAGCGGGTCCGCTCAGGCTGCGCCTTCGCTGCTGGCAATGGGGCTCGATCCGGAAGTGTGCAAGTCGTCGGTGCGTTTTTCACTGGCCATTCAGAATTCCGCTGAGGAGATGACTGAGGCTGCGAACCGTGTTGCGGCAGTGGTGGCGAGAATTCGCAGTGGGAATTGAGTAAGGATAATGGACATGACGTCAACCACACTTCGTGGCTTTTTTCTGACCTTTCTTTACTGTCTGTTCGCCAATCCTGCAGCTGCGCAGCAGGACGGAGATCGGGATTCGCAGCTCAACGATCAGCAGTTGCGCGACGGTGTCAAGAAAGCCCTGGCCCGTGGATGTGATTTTTTGAAGCGGACTCAGGAAGCCGATGGATCGTGGTCAGCTCAGGGCGGTACGCTGTTAAAGTTCCGCGACGGATTCACGTCGCTGGCTATCATGGCGCAGCTTAACAGCGACGTCCCGGTCGATTCGAATGAAGTCCAGCGAGGACTGGACTATTTGCGACGCAGACCGATCGGTGGTTCGGACGGCATTACGGGAGTCTACGAAACATCACTGATTATTATGGCTCTGTGTGCCGCAGAAGAATACGATCGCGACCTGCCGCGAATTCAGCTGCTGTCCACGGCGCTGGAGAACGCTCAAACTCGCACCGGAGAAAATGCCGGACTTTGGGACTACTCTCTGTCCGGCGGCGGTGGGGGTGACGCCAGCAACGGCCAATATGCCGTGCTCGCCCTGCGCGATGCGGCCTACGCCGGAGCAACCGTATCCCGCAAGACATGGGAACGCATTCACGAACGCTGGACCAAAGCTCAGAATCAGGATGGAGGATGGGGCTACAATTCCAGCCAGCCAGCTTCAAGAGGAAGTATGACGGTTGCCGGGTTATCGACTGTCGCCATTACGACACGCATGCTTCAGGACGACAGTAACATCGGAGCGGACGGACGGCCGGATTGTTGCTGGACACCGCCACCGAATCTGGCGATGGAGAATGGTCGTCAGTGGATGGCCCGAAATTTTTCCGTCACGACAAACCCCTCATACAATAACTGGTATTACTACTATCTCTATGGCCTGGAGCGCGCTGGTCGGATGAGTAGCGTCCGGTTTTTCGGCAACTACGACTGGTATCGACGCGGCGCGCAGGTACTCGTGGCGTCTCAATTACCAGCTGGTGACTGGTTGGCACAGGACGCCAATGAACGGGATCCAGTCCTCAATACAGCGATGGCCCTGTTGTTTCTGTCGAAAGGGCTTTCGCGCGTCGTCGTGCATAAACTTGACTACAACTCACCCAACGGCGAAACGCTGGAAAGCGGCGAATGGAATCGGCATCCTCAGGATGTCGTGAATCTGGTCGATCTGATTGACGGGCTTCCGAAGTGGCCGCCACGACTCATCAGTCAGGTCATGACCCTGAGTCGGCTGAAACAGGAAACTGCCGTGCTGGAACTCAATCAGGCACCGGTGCTGTTTATTTCGGGACGTGAGGCACCGCAGTTGACTGACGAACAGGTCAGCTGGCTCCGCGACTACATCGACGCCGGTGGTTTCATTTTTGCGAGTGGCAATTGCGACGGCAAAGGCTTTGATATTGGGTTCCGTGAACTGATCAAACGCATGTTTCCTCAGGGAGATGCGTCATTGCAACGGCTATTGGGGGATCACCCCGTGTATCGCAGCGAGTACCTGCTCAACGCCGAACAGATGGAACTTTGGGGCGTCGATTTTGGCTGTCGCACGTCCATCATCTATTCACCGGATGACATCGGATGTCTGTGGCAGAAATGGATGAAACATGAGCCGCAGAATCGGAATGCAAATCTAAGTCAGCAGATCATTCGCGGGACGCGGATCGGCGTGAATGTGATTGCGTATGCGACAGGTCGCGAACCACCCGAAAAGCTGGACGATGTGATTGTACGCCGCAAGGACGCCGCCGCAGCCGTTCAACGAGGTTTGCTGCAAATCGGCAAACTCCGTCACAACGGCGGATGGGATACGGCACCGAAGGCGATTAATAATCTGCTTGTGGCCCTGAATGAAGCAGTCGGGGTGGCAGCAGCAAATCAGTCCGAAGCCATCCCGATCACGCTGGAAGAAATGTCACGGTTTCCACTCGTCTACATGCACGGGCGGCATCGTTTTCAATTACAGCCGGTTCAGCAGGATGCGCTGCGGGACTACCTGACTCGCGGCGGCGTATTACTTGCAGATGCCTGCTGCGGGTCCAGCAATTTTGATCGGGGCTTTCGCGATCTGGTGAAACAGCTGTATCCGGACCAGGAGCTTGTTCAGATCCCGGCGGACCATGAAATGTTTACGGAAGCCGTCGGCCATGAAATCAAACAGGTTCGCCGCCGCCGGCTTGTGCCTTCGCAAAGGGACGCCACGCTCGAGATCAAAGAGGAAATTGGTCCGCCGTTTCTGGAAGGCATCGAAATTGAAGGGCGCTTCGCCATCATCTACAGTCGTTACGACATCAGTTGCGCTCTGGAACATCAGGCGTCCCTGTCCTGCGATGGCTACGTCGAAGAGGACGCCGCAAAACTGGCAATCAACGCGGTCCTGTACGCGATGCTGCAGAATCTCAGCGCTGAGTAGTGTTCCCCATGTTTCCGTAGCTTGGACATTCTTGTCCGAGTCCTCGCCAAAAGGCGTTCGACAGGAGTATATTCCACGCAGCCGGAAATGAGTCCGGCGAGCGGCGCAGCGTAAGCTCTCCGGTACGTCGTTCTTGTATCGGCAAGCTGACGCATGCCGCTCGCCAATTGTCTCATTCGAGACCGCGTGGAGTATAAGTTCCTGGATTTACAGTGAACTTCGTTTCGACAGAGTCGACTGGCAACCCGACGGACAAGAATGTCCATCCTACGTAAGAATACTCTTGCCCACAGTGGTCATTGCAACATTATGCTGAGTCCTGCCGAATCAAAAAACAGCGGAAAACAGCGGGCGGAAAACAGCGGGGACACACCATGATTGTATGGAGTGGCATGGAGAATTCACGTTTCCTGTTGTCGGCCAAGCGGAAAGAGTCGCTCGTGAATTCAGTGCTGCGGCACGGGAGCACGGGGGGCACGGAATTTTCCTGTGCCGAGGTGACCGGTTCGCTTCAATCGACATCGCCGCAGCAGAGAAGTCCATGCGCCAGCGGAGCAGCGAACCGCACTCACTGAAGCCTGAACAACGAAGAACAACCGGCTCGCCGGGCTACTGTCAGTTCCGGCCAGGAAGCGACAGGCTACACCGTCGCCAGCAACTCACGGGTTTCCTGGCGAGTACGGTAGCGGCGCGAACTGTCCTTCGAACGATGCTCGTCAATTCGCTGAGGCTGGCCGGCAACGACGCTGAACAGTCTGCCGAAATCTTTCACGAGACGACACCAGATCTCCGCCGAGATCCCCAGGCGATCGAACAACGGAGCAAACTGTTTCGGCGTCGCACCTCGCTTGCCCGATCGAGTCTGCCGAGCCGTCCAGTCCAGCAGGCTCAGGTATTCCGCAGTCGAGATC
>JAYUVA010000535.1:0-2966 GCA_043754375.1 Candidatus Kuenenia sp.
AAGGAAGCATCCTGCCAGTCTGCGGTCGCAGGCATCATCAGCTTCTGCCTGCAGGTCGGACGTGATGCTCCGACGTCAGACACCGGTGACTATTGTCGCGCTCGAGCCAAGCTTTCCGAGCCCGCTCTTCGCGAACTCAGCACGGAGATCGCCTGGAGATCGCTTTGTCGAGGAAGCCAACTTCCACTTTTTCTGAAGCAACCGCCGCTACCAATCTGACCGGTCATAAACGTTCGATGAACGCACCGCGGGAAATACCGAGATGTGAATGTGCGGGTTCATCAGTTGCATTGATTCTGTATCGACCGATGTGGTGTCCATCCCGCGAAGTTGAATATTCCGGAGAGTATCGGACGACATCAGGACTCTCATCGCTTCATTGGAAATTGTGCACTCGTTTAGATCAAGAATTGTGAATTTCGGTGCGAGAATGATGAACTCTCCTGCCGCTTCATCGACATCACAATGAAGCAGCCCGACGAACGATACTTTCGGGAACTGCCGAAGAAGCCGAAGTGCGTCTTTTTCAGGTCGATTGAGTAAAATGGATTCCAGTTGAGCGACGGCATCAGATTGTGCAAACGCCTGAAGATTCTCGCTGCTGCCATCGAGCGACACACGCGTTAGCCGTAGTTTATGGCCCAGCGACTGCAGTGTCTCCTCGGGGAACACGGCATTCTGAAGGTTGAGTCCTCGCAAACTTTTGAGCTGGCAGATCGCTTCAAGCCCTTCGGAGCTCAATCGGACACCGTTCAGGTTGATCGAGGATAGCGAGAGGTCGAAGCATTTTTTGAATCCTGCCCCTGAAATAGTCGTGTCGGATACATCCAGATAGGAGAGGCTCTTCAGGGAGGAAACGGACTCAAGGCCCGCGTCAGTCAGGCCAGTGCGATGCAGGCGAAGTTCTATGAGTGGCAGGTTCCGACACGAAGCCAGCCCTTGCCCTTCTAACGGATTCTCCGCCAGGTCAAGTACTTTCAAATTCGAATACGCAGCGAGCGAGTGCAGATCGACGTCATTGAGGTCGCACGATCTAAGTTGAAGGGAAATAAGCGAGGGAACATCGAGTCGCGCCAGAATGTCCTTCGCAAACTTGGCACGATTGAGATCGAGCAGACTCAGTTTCGAGAACGCCAACTGCGTATCCAATGCTGAGCCAACAAATGTGGAACCTGACATATCAAGAGTCGCCAAATTTGGAAGTGAGGCTAACCACCGCAGAGTTGCTGCGGAAACCTGCGTATCAGCCAGGGTTATTGTCCGTAAGTTCAGGACCGGCATTTCGCTGAACGCTGACTCGGAAAAATGACTTCCGGAGAGATGGAGTGTGCTGAGAAGCTTCATACCTGCAATGCAGGGCAGAGCGGAATCATTAGCGCCTGGTCCCGTCATTCGCAGTGTAGTGAGTTGTGGAAGACAGCCTAATACAGCGACGTCACCTGGCGATTCCAGATTGACATTCAGTGTATGAATCAATCCATGTTCCTGTTGGGGCCAGATCTCGTGCGGATTCTCGGATGTCTTCACGACACTTGAATCCCGTCGAATTAAACGGACAAGGTCCGGCGCAAGGATCTGATCATACGAAAAATGGACGTCTGGACGAGCCGCCTGGAATTCAACGGCGGCACTCAGCGAAATCGGGACGTGCTGCATCATGACAGTCTTCAGTCCTCTGCAAAGTTGGAGCCGGCGCAGTGATGCGTCGGTCAATTGAGTGCAGCCAGTCATTTGCACCCAGCCTAATTTCGGGCAGAATTCCAGTGTGGCAAGGCCATCTTCTGTGATTGATGTTTGTGAAATGTCAAGACTTGCCAGCATCGGAAACGAAGGTAACAGTCGCAAATCATCGTCTGCGAACCACCGACAACCGCCAAACGCCATTCTTGTCAAATTCGCCTGTTTTCCGATGGCTGCCAGCCCATTTTGCGGCCCCGTCGAGTTACTCAAGTCGATCATTTGCAGTTGTACATTCTGCAGCATCGCCAATTGCTCGTCTGAGATCGTACAACCCTGGCAAGACACCGAGCGCAGATTTGGCAGGCCAGCGATCACTCGGAACAATTCGTCGGAACATGAAACATGTTTCAGGCGAACAAAGCAGATGGAATTCAACGCGGAGATGTCATCGACAGTTTCATCATAGAACATGTCCTCCGTCAGTTCGATACCCACCACCTGTCCAGTTTCATCCAACTGCAGAAGTACGCCGTGCCTTGCGAGTCTGTCACGGTCGACAGTGGACGGAGCCCTGGCAATCAGGAAGAGGCACACGGCGATCAATCCGCCAATTCGAAGGACGAACCACAGGATTGATCTGAGGGGATAAGCTGCCATTTATCGCACCAACATGTGAAATAGGCGGACGACGGAGCATCAGTTTACATACCCATTGCCGGGCCTTCGAGCAACCGCGCCGATTTCGTTGAATTCCGACGCTGGCTCGACGGCAGCTTTCAATGTTGGTGAAGCCACCCGTGTGGCTTAAGCATCGTGGCGTTGTTTAATGTCGGTGCGTTTGTGTAAATGCGAGTCGCGGAGCGACGTCGCCTACGTGTCAAGCGACGATTTACATGCCACTCGACTGCGATGATCTGGCCTGCGGCTTTGCTTCAGGGATCTTCCGACTGAGGCAGAAATATTTCCGAGCGGCCCTTGACGCACGCCTGCTGTCGTGTATTCAGGAGAGCCAGGTCATGCAGATTCATATCACGACGCACCACAAAGTTCCGATCTACCTGCAGGTTGTCAATCAGATCAAGTATCTGGTGGCTGCAGGACGGCTGGTGTCGGGCGAAGAGCTGCCTGCGATCCGTGTGCTGGCGGAGAGACTGATCGTGAATCCCAACACCACCGCCCGCGCGTATCGGGAGCTGGAACTGGCCGGGATCGTGGAGAAACGCAGAACGGCCGGGACATTTGTCACAGACCAGGGATCGCCCCTGGCTCGACGCGAACGCATGAAA
>JAYUVA010000536.1:0-2810 GCA_043754375.1 Candidatus Kuenenia sp.
CAAAGGGATCGTCCATCTTTGCCCGCAACCGACGGATATGAACGTCAACCACGTTGGTGTCGCTGTCAAAATTCATGTCCCAGACTTGCTCGGCGATCAGCGTGCGCGACAGCACCTCTCCGGATCGGCGTATCAGGAGCGACAGCAGAGCGAATTCCTTGGGAGACAATTCAAGCTTTTGTCCCGCCCGCTGGACCTTTCGACGGACAACATCCAGTTCAAGATCGCCCGCACACAATACGTCGGATTGCCGCGACGAACCGCGTCTAAGGACTGTGCGAATTCGCGCGAGAAGTTCAGAGAAGGCGAATGGCTTGACGAGATAATCATCCGCTCCGAGCTCAAGGCCTCGTACTCGGTCAGCAACACTGTCGCGAGCGGTCAGAAACAACACCGGGAGTTGACTTCCGGAATTGCGGAGATCCTGAAGTACAGACCACCCGTCGCGCCCCGGCAACATCACATCGAGTATCGCTACGTCGTATGTCTCGGATGTTGCCAGGTGCAGACCATCCCGCCCGTCCCGAGCAACGTCCGCGACAAAACCATGCTCGCGCAAGCCTTTCGCCAGATAAGCCGCAGTCTTGGCTTCGTCCTCGACAATCAATACGCGCATTCATGCCTCCTGGCGCGGCGAAGCCGCAAATCCGAAGTCCGAATTTCGAAATCCGAAAGAACAACGGTCGAAAAGATGCGCGCAAAATGCGCAGTTGTTGTAAAGAAAGAATCTAAGTTTATCGCATTCGGCTCAATCCCGAAGTCAGAGAAGGGCGACGGCAAGCCAATGTGCCCCGATGCTCCGCATCGGGAATCCGCGAGAATTCAAAACCGATCTGTTCAGGCTGCGGCAGGAAACGCCCGGGCTACGATCATCAGCTCGGAAAACTTCCTGAGCCAGAATCTACCCACCGATTCTGCTGACGAGGCTAATTTTTACGGCACACGCTTTGTAACTCGGTTGCCTGGAGTACGGATCAAAAACAGGCTGCGTCAACTGATTGACCTGCTCATAATGCATCGGTGCGAAAACCTGACCCGGTCGTACGGTGGATGTGATGACGGCTCGCAACGGGATGGAGCCGCGTCGCGAAGTGACCTGCAGCAAAGTCCCGTCAGAGATTCTGAGAGCGTCGGCGTCGGCGATGTTGATTTCCAGATAGGCATCCGGCGGATACAGCTTTCGCAGAATTGCGGACTTGGATGTACGCGTCTGAGTGTGCCACTGTGATGCCGTGCCGCGACCTGTGAGCAGCATAAGCGGATATTCGTCATCTGGCGGTTCGAGCAACGGCTGTGGTTTTTCGAAGATGAATTTTGCGCGACCATCGGTGTGAAAATAGCGGCCGTCCGAGAAGAGTCGACGTTCGTTCGTGTTGTATTGCAGGATTGCCGCATCGTCTTGGCTGCACGGCCACTGAACGCCACCGAGTTCATCCAGCATTCGATAGTCAGTAATCCCGGTGATATCGCAAGGTTGTCCTGCAGAAAGCTGTTTCAGGGACTGAAAGACGGACTCCGGAGTCGTCCAGTCTGCAAACAAATGGCCGCAGCCCCAGGATTCCGCGACCAGTCGAAAGATGCGAAAATCTGACAACGCCTGCCCCGGTGCCTTTGTCACCGATCGAATGACACCGAATCGCCGTTCCGAGTTGATAAATGTGCCTTCCTTTTCGCCCCAACCTGCGGCCGGCAATACGAGGTCAGCGAGATTTGCCGTTTCTGTCGAATGGTACATGTCCTGCACGACGAGAAAGTCCAGGGTGCCCAGCAGTTCTTTCACGTCATTCTGATTGATCCAGGAATGAGCAGTATTCGTCGCGATGATCCAGAGTCCTCGAATCGCACCGGTGCGAATGCCTTCCATGATTTCGCTGTACGCCCAGCTGTTCTGACGCGGAATGTTCACTTCCGGAATGTCCAGAATGTCGGCGACTTTGCGGCGATGATCTGCATTCGCAAAATCATGACCGCCAAGCAGATTGGTCGTGTTGCTGAACAAACGAGATCCCATCGCGTTGCATTGACCGGTGATGGAATTTGGCCCTGTACCGGGTCGCCCTATGTTTCCGGTCATCAGTGCCAGATTAATGATTGCCTGTGCCGTGCGAACACCCTCATGGCTCTGGTTAACGCCCATCGTCCACCAGAAGGAAACTCGCTTTCCACAATGAATGATCTCTGCCAGTCGCTGCAGCAAGTCAGGTCCGATTCCTGCATTGTCGAGCACAACGTCCGGCGTGAACACCTGCACGAATTCTGCGAACTCGTCGAAACCGTTCGTATGCCGATGGATGTATTCGCGATCCAGCCATTCATTTTCGATCAGCGTTCGAGCAAGCCCATAAAGCAGCACGAGGTCACCTTTGGGATTCAGCGGCACATGCAGCGTGGCCTGGGAAGCGGTCTCCGTGGTTCGCGGATCGATGACGACGATTTCCGGATTGCGCCGATTCCGAGTCACACGTTCCCATAGAATCGGATGGGCAATGCACGGATTCGCACCAACGAACACCAACACGTCCGATTCTTCAAAATCCGCGTAAGTAAACGGCGGCGCATCAAAGCCAAATGATTCTTTGTAGGCCGTCACGGCGGTTGCCATACACTGACGCGTGTTGCCGTCGCCGTGCAGCATGCCCATGCCGAATTTTGCGAGCGATCCAAGGTACGCCATTTCTTCCGACGGTATCTGCCCGGTGCTGATGAACGCGACGGATTCAGCGCCGTGCCGTTTCTGAATCGATTTGAATCGTTCGCAGAACGTCTGCATAGCGTCAGGCCATGAGATCGGCTCGGGATTTTCGTTGCGG
>JAYUVA010000537.1:0-5474 GCA_043754375.1 Candidatus Kuenenia sp.
GGTTCTGAGGCGATTCGCTGGGTGCTGTACACCCACGAGTCGGTTGCATCGTTCAACGACTGCATCCGCGTGATTAAAATGTATGAACAACGTCCGGTGGTAGAGGAATATCACAAGTGCCTGAAAACCGGTTTGCAGGTTGAAGGCCGCCAATCCGAAACCGCAGATCGACTGGAGCCAGTGATTGGTGTCATCTGCGTACAGGCCGTCCGTCTGCTGCAACTTCGCGATGTGGCTCGTCAGGCTCCAGAGACTCCCGCCAGAAAACTGGTGCCGCTGGAATGGGTGGAAGTACTTGGTAAGATCACACGTCGGCCACGGGCGATCAGCACGGTCCGAGAATTCATGAGAACTCTCGCCAGCCTTGGTGGCTTCCTCGGCAGGAAGTCCGACGGCGAGCCCGGCTGGCAAACCATCTGGCGTGGACTCGAAACCCTCATCCTCGCCCTCCGCGGTTACCACGCCGCTCTCAAAAAATGTGGGTAAGGATGAGCTCGGCAAGGAGGACCTACCGAAATTTGCGACTACACCACACAGCATTCGTTCTCCTCACTGGTCCTTGCGATTCGGAGCGGGGAAAATAAGATACGCAATGTTCTGACAACCCAACGCGAGACGACTTCAGGAAGTGCAATCGATGGCAAAAAATAGACCGACAGCAATTTCATATCGCGAACATGATATTAAGGAGGACCATTCCTTCGGTTCGATGGGTGGAAAAACGCCCGGGATTCACAAACGGTATTTTTGCAAGGTTGCCGGAAGAACCGTGAAAGGTACGCTGGATGAAGTGAAGGCGAATATTGACTTTCATCTGGATGACAAGAAGACAGACGAAATTGTCTGACAGCGATTCCTGTAGCCTGGACATTCTTGTCCGAGAACCTGGCCCGACAGCGTTGCTGTGTCGAACGGCTGTCAAGGCACAACAACGTTCGCTTCGACAGCGTTTCATGGCAATGTGACGGAAAGGAATGTCCATCCTACATGAGATCGTTCCGTGCCATCGGAAGTTGAAGAAATTCTCGCGACAGTTCACTAGTCGATCTTGTTGAGCTATAAAACCGGGCCCTCGCCAGCTTTGATTCCAACGTTCGGAGACCCCGCTATGCTCCTTTATGGTCAAGTTCCAGAAACCGTTCGATGGGGACTGCATTCCCAGGCGACCGTGATCCGCATGGTGCTTCTGATCGCGGCAACATGTGCTGCGGGGGGGACTTCAGATGCCTGCTCGGACGAAAACACAGCAGCATCGACAGAAATTCGCCATTCGGATCTGAGCGTTTACAGCGCAGGCGATGGGACGCTGAAACCGATTCGCTCCACCGAGGACTGGGCCTTGCGGCGAAAGCAGATTATCGCCGGGGCTGAAGCCGCTATGGGCTCGATGCCGACACTTGAGAATCTGTCGGCGTTTGACGTCAAGCTGACTGAAGACGTTCGGATTGGGGAAGTTCGGCGGCTGACGATGACAATTGCTGTCGAAGATTCGGATCGACTGCCGCTGGATCTTTATCTTCCAGAATCGCTGGTCGACGCGGTGGATGTGAAAGACCTGTTGAATGCAGGTTCGCCAGCGAAGTTGGCCGCTGTCGTCGCTCTGCATCCGACCGGTGCTGCAGGAAAACGCATCGTAGCCGGGGACGGCGGGAAATCGGGACGGCAATATGGTCTTGAACTTGCTCAGCGCGGTTACGTCGTGATCGCGCCGGACTATCCGTCGTTCGGGCAATACGACAAATATGATTTCGAGCACGACAAGTACGTCTCCGGCACGATGAAAGGCATCTTCAATCATCGTCGTTGCGTCGATTTTCTTTCGGCGTTGAAGTTTGTGGATGCGGATCGCATCGGCGTCATCGGACATTCGCTTGGCGGACACAATGCCGTCTTTCTGGGAGCGTTTGACGAACGACTCAAAGTGATCGTCTCAAGCTGCGGCTGGTGTCCGTTTCATGACTACTACGGCGGCGATATCAAGGGATGGACCAGTGACAGGTATATGCCGCGCCTGCGAGATGTCTATGAACTCAATCCTGACAGAGTTCCGTTTGATTTCTACGAATTGATTGCGGCTCTCGCCCCGCGGACATTCGTTTCCGTGTCGCCCATTCGAGATGCAAACTTTGATGTCAATGGCGTCCGCAAAGCGATCCCGGTGGCCGGTTCGATCTACTCGCTGTTCAACGCCCGCGAAGAGTTGATGCTGTTAACGCCGGACTGCGAACACGATTTTCCGATGGACATGCGTCTGCAGGCTTACAACGTCATGGATCGCGTCCTGAAACACACGCCGGATGATTTTGAGCCGGACTTTGCCAGCGAATTGCCGCGAATTCCTGCTCGCTCGCCGGCAGAGGCAATGGCCTCGTTTCAGGTGGTCGATGGCTTTGAGATGCAGCAGACCGCTGCCGAACCATTGCTGACAGATCCGGTAGCAATGTCCTTCGACGCCGACGGCAGGTTGTTTGTTGCTGAAATGAATGACTACTCTGAACAGGCAACGGAACATCTGGGCCGCGTGCGGATGCTGGTGGATTCTGACGGCGACGGACGGTTCGATCAGAGTCATGTATTTGCCACTGGTTTAAGCTGGCCCACGGCCATTATCTGCGCGAACGACGGCGTGTTTGTCGCAGCCGCCCCGGATATCTTCTTTCTGAAGGATACCGATGGCGACATGAAGGCCGACGTGAACGAACTGGTGTTTACCGGTTTTGAACGATCCAATGTGCAGGGCCTGATCAATAGTTTTCACTGGGGGCCGGATAATCGGATTTACGGTTCTGCGAGCACCGTCGGCGGTTCGATTACCAGCCCCAAACATCCGGACCGCGCAGCGTTGCAATGTCGCGGTCGTGACTTTTCGTTTGATTCGAAGACATTGGAACTACGAGCTGAAACGGGTGGTGGTCAGCACGGCATGTGCTTTGACGACTGGGGACATCGCTTCGTGAGCGCCAACAGTGATCATGCGCAAATGATTGTGTATCGCGATCAATACCTTGCCCGTGCGCCGCTGCCGTCAGCCGCACCAGCGCGAGTCAGCATTGCTGTCGATGGTGGTCAGGCCCCTGTATTCCGCATCAGCCCTGTCGAACCGTGGCGCATTGTGAGGACTCGTCTCCGTGCTTCGGGGCTTTCGAAGGGAATTGTTGAAGGCGGCGGTCGTCCGGCAGGATATTTTACAGGGGCAACCGGGATGACAATCTATCGCGGCGACGCATGGCCGGATGACACCAAAGGACTGGCCATTGTCGGCGACGTCGGCAGCAATATCGTGCATCGTAAACGCCTGACAGCCGACGGGGTGATCTGGACAGCCAATCGCATGGACGAAGGTCGCGAACTGGTTGCATCAGAAGATATCTGGTTTCGTCCGGTGCAGTTCGCAAACGCTCCTGACGGCTGTCTGCAGGTTCTGGACATGTACCGTGAAGTGATTGAACATCCTGCGAGTCTGCCGCCGGAAATCAAGAGGCATCTGGATCTCACCAGCGGTCGTGATCGTGGGCGGCTCTATCGAATCGCCCCGACAGGCTGGGAACCACGGCCTGTGTCGCAGCTCAGCAAGGCCACAACGGCCGAACTGGTTGCTCTGCTGGAACATCCAAACGCATGGCATCGCGATACCGCATCACGGTTGAACTTCGAGCGACAGGACGCGACGGCGGTCGAAGGAATTCGCCAGCTGCTGAGAAGCTCTTCATCGGGTTTGGGAAGATTTCACGCGATCGGAAGCCTGGAAGGATTGAATGCTCTGACGGTTGAAGACGTAATCGTGGGGCTGATGGATTCGATTGCCGGCGTTCGCGAACGAGCGGTGCTGGCGAGCGAGAAACTTGCTCCGTCCGGGGACGTCCTGAAGACGCTTGCTGCGATGACTGGCGATGAAAACGCACGCGTAAAAATGCAGCTGGCATTTTCGCTCGGTGAGTTCCCGCCATCTGCCATGCGACAGGAAGCGTTGCAGGAATTACTGGCGAAGTCCGGTCAGGATCGCTGGATTCGTACGGCTGTGTTTACATCGTTGGGTATCGAAGCAGGCGACGCCTTCGAATCACTTGCGACAACGCCTGACGCTGAGTCGCCAGTCGCCAGCGTGGCATTACTCGAACTTGCGGATCTGGTGGCGCGGAGAACGTCAGACGACGCTGGATGGATTAAGATCGCTGCCGTGATCGCCGTACGGCGAGATGACCCGGCGATGCAGGTGAAATTGCTGCAGGCAGTGTTCGCGGGAAACAAGGCGGCTCAAAGCAGCCGATCTTTCTCGCAGTTGTCTGCCCAGTTGCTTGAGTCTGCTCGCAAGAATGCTGTTGACACAAATCTTTCCGGCGAACAGCGGGCGGCGGCGTTGAGCACCTTCAGTCTGTCGTCCTTTGCGACTGACGGGGAACTGTTGCTGAGTGCGCTTGAATCCATTCAGCCGCCGACGGTGCAGGACGCGGCGTTGGCGACGCTGTTGAGTTTTTCAGAAGAAGAAGTGGCGTTGCAGCTCCTGGATCGATGGCCTGGATTGTCCCCGAAGCTGGCAGAACGCGTGCGGGACGGACTGCTGGGGCGCACGTCGTGGGCCGTGCTGTTGCTGGATGCCATCTCTGACGGCCGCCTTCCGCCGACAACTTTGAGCCCCTCGGATTTGCAACGTCTGGCGAGTGTCCCCGATGATGCAGTGCGATCCCGCGCGATCAGGTTACTGGAGAGCATGGCCAGTTCCACACGCGAAGATGTGCTGCGTTCGTATCAGGTCGCTCTCACCTTGAAGCCGGATCGCGACAAAGGTGCGGCGCTGTTCAAGCAGCATTGTTCGGTCTGTCATCAGATCGGGAAAGTCGGGTTTCAGGTCGGCCCGAATCTGGCGACAATGAAAAATCGTGGCCCTGAAGCGATTCTGACAAATGTCCTCGACCCGAATCGTGAAGTCAATCCCGCCTGGCGAGACTATATCGCTGTCACCACGGACGGACAGACACACAACGGTGTTCTGATCGCCGAATCCGCCAGCGTCCTGACGTTTCGCCGTGCTGAAGCCAAAGAAACCAGCGTCTTGCGAAGCGACATTGAAGCTCTTCGAGACACAGGACGCTCGCTGATGCCGGAAGGCCTCGAAAAGAATCTTGATACTCAGTCCATGGCCGATTTGATCGCCTGGCTGATGACGGTGCAGTAGAATTTCTGAGTTCGGTTTAAACTCCGCGCAGCCAAGACTGAGACGTGTTGTTGAGTGAGCCGCAAGGCGCTAGCGGGGTGTTGATTGAGTCTGCAAGTAGGGTGTGTGCATCCCTGGCGATACACACCAGTCCCTCACGCTTTCCCAAAATGGTGCGTTGCGCTAGCGCTGAACGCACCCTACGATTGTACCTCACGCGGCAATGAGTGACACGTTTTTGAAAACCTGAAAAGCGACATGTTCGAGGAGCGTTGTCATTTGCTTTCCGTTGCGTTGCTATTTTTGCGTTTCATTCGGTTGT
>JAYUVA010000538.1:0-8315 GCA_043754375.1 Candidatus Kuenenia sp.
AATATCGTTTAACCGCGTGGGCAACGCCCCGCGATTGGCAGCGAAGCGCGGCCCGATGGGCACGCGGTTAAACGAAGGAACTTCTGCACTGGTGCTTAAGATTAAGATTGAATTCGATGGATGTGCGTGTCCAACCTGAGTAGGGAAACCCCGGCGTTGAACTACGCGGCGCGATTCTTTTCCCGCAGATCCGCCTCACGGCTTTTCCCGGAAGCCAGAGCCGACAGACCGCGGGCGACCTCGTGTTCAGACTGTTCCTCATGTTCGTTTTCGTGGCCATAGCCGTAACCATAGCCGTAACCGTAGCCATAGCCATCGGTGTCAATGGTCGTCAGGTGGTTGATGACAACGCCCAGCAGCGTACATCCCAGAGTCTGCAACGTCTCCGTCGCCCGAATCACCATGCGGCGGCGGTCTTTGTCAGGCCGCACGACAAGGATCACAGCATCGACCAGACGACCGACGATCGCCGGATCACTCACGGCCAGGACCGGCGGAGCATCGACGATAATCTGATCGTACTTCGTTTCTGCCCATGCCAACATGTTTGAAAACCGCTCAGACGAGAGTAATTCTGCGGGATTCACGGGGCGAGGTCCGCAGGAGATCACATCCAGACCTTTGACGTCCGATTTACGCAGATTGCGTTCGATGGACACTTCCAGTTCATCGCTGTCACGCAAAATTTTTGACAACCCGGTGTCGTCGCGCAGGCCGAGCAATGTTGAGAGTCCTGGACGCCGCATATCTGCATCAATGATCAGCGTGCGTTTGCCGGACTGAGCGAATGCCACTGCCAGATTGGACGAGACCGTCGTCTTACCGTCGCCCGGTTCGGTACTCGTGCAGACCAGACGATTCGTATCCTGCGGTGAAAATTCGATACTTGTCCGGAGGGCTCGAAACGCTTCGACTTCCTTTGAGTGCGGCTTCGAATGACACATGACAGCTGCAAATCCTTCACCCTGCAATTCTTCCATCCGTGGAATCATGGACAGCACCTGCGTATCAAGCTGCAGCTTGAGTTCTTCCGGAGTTCGGAAGCGATCGTCCATGATGTCCAGAACCCAGATGATGCCAAGTCCGGCGACGGACCCGAGAAGCAGCGACAGCATTCCTGTGATCGCAAGTCGAGGGTTCACGGGGCGAGTTGAAAGGGTCGGCTTCCGGGGAACACTCGTAATCACCATCTTGTCCTTATTGATTCCGATCCCATCGACCTGATTCTGATACTCCTGGATTCGTTCACTCAGCCGCAGAATTTCACGTTGATTTCTTTCAAGGTCCGCGATAATCTGACCCAGGCGTTGCGCCTTGTTTTTTTCGCTCTCAAGCTGCTGAAGGATGGCCTGTTCATTCTGCTGATTGGAGTCCATTTGCTGTCGGAGATACTGGACCATTCGCGGGGCGAGTTCAGTTTTTGCGAGCCGCATCATTTCCTGCTGCTGCTGTCGAGGATAATCCAGCAGGTACTGCTTCTTGAGCTGAATGTTTTCCTTAAGTGCAATAATTTTGGAATGATTTTCTCCATAACGTGTGCTCGCATCTCTGAGTCGGCTTTCCAGATCGAGCAGCTCCTGATTGATTCGCTGAATCAGAAACGTATCCTGAGATCCCAGGCCCATTGACTGGTCAATCAACTGGCGTCCGGCGGTGTCGAGCGTTTTATTGGCGAACTGCAGAATGTCTTCACCGCTCGCGATTGCCTTGTGCAGCCCATCGTACTGTGTGCGCGACTGCTCAGACACGCGCCGCGCCGCAGAATAATCAATGTTCAGCAGCCGAATGGTCTCCGACACGATACTCAGCCCGGAATCCTTGTCGCCGGTTTCTACAAGTTCCGGGGCCGAATTCCGTAGCCTCAAGCGTTCCGATTCCGCCTGCGTCAGCCGCTCGTTATCGTCCTTCAACTGCTGCTTCAGTTTTCGAATACTTTCTTCCGACGATCCGTTGTGTGTGGAATCCAGAAACTCGACATAAGCAGCCAACATCGCCTTCAGGACGGCCTGTGCGGCTCTGGGGTCTTTGGACTGATAACTCAGGTCCAGAACGGTGGTGCTGAAAGCACAGGAGACCGAAAGGTTGTCCTTGATGGTCCGTACCCACTGGCCTTCCGGAGAACCTGCAAGATCGACTCGGGCGCTTTTCGGCAGGCGCTTGAGCGCACCAACAATCACTTCATCGCGCGACATCAACTCGATGAAGGTCGGCATGTCGCTGTTGGGACTGCTGCCGTTGTTCTGCGTTTCTTCCGTGACGTTTCCACCCTTGCGGACAATGTACAGCGATGCATTCGACTGATAGATTCTCTGAGCTGTGATGAAATACGCCGCCCCGGCGATGCACGATATCACGAGTGTCGCAACGAGAATTCCACTACGCAGCCGAACGGTGCGCAGAAATCGGAACATCAGGTGCAATGTTGATGCGGCTGTATTCTGCCCGTGTTCCTGCGTTCCAGGAATGTAGTTTTCCGGACCCGACATTTCGGACGGCCTCCCTGCCGTTTTCAACTCAACTGACGGGCTTAAAAAAGGGGTCAGGAACCAATAGTGCGGAGCACCCTCCGGGCCATTTGGCTATTGGTTCCTGACCCCTTTTTTAAAGCCTCGAAGCACTAGAAAACCCTTGTTGAACCGTTGATGCCAAATCGAATGATGTTCAGAACTTCCATCACGACAGTTGCCGGCGTGTGTGCCACTTTAATCACATCACCCGGCCCCAGCAGTACGTTAGAATCAGTGCTGTGTGTTGCGGCACGATAGCTGACTTCTATCACCGTCGGATTCCGCCCCTCAACCGGTTTGCGCTTCACATAGATCTTGTCTGCAAGCTGATTTGAGATGCCGCCTGCGAGTGCAATCGCATCTAACAGATACAGATCCTCACCAACCGGGATTTCATGACGATTCGGGATCTTCACCAGTCCTTGAACATTGATCTTTTCCGGGTCACGTTTCTCAACCATGATTACGCCGCCGTCTGCGACGTTGTACTGGCCATCGCCAGCTTTCGCCGCAGAAATCAGGTCGATTGTATAGGAATTCATCCCGCCAGTGCTCGTCGCAGTCTCACTCGTCGAACTGCTGACATTGGAATACGGCTGTGTGGGATCACCAGCAATTGCCGGACGTTCCCCATGTGTACGAGTGACCGGATTTCGCACTTCTATTGTCTGGCCGGCGTCATCGGCCAATCCTTCAGCGGCTGCCAGAGCGGAAACAACATCGCTTGAATTCGGAGGCAGCGGGTAGGTTCCCGGTGATTTTACAGCTCCTAATACGCGCACCCTATTCATTCGGCGATCCGTAAACCGAACCGTCACAGATGGGTTGTTGATATACAATCCTTTGCTGATGGCTGCCGCGCGGATCAATGATTCGGCTCCTGAAGGTTCAATCCCCGCGACATTCACTGAACCAATTTCCGGGAGACTGATCGTGCCGTCGTCCGACACGCGAGCCCCCATCGTTGCCTGATCATCTTCGCTCAGCCCGGCTGCGATCTTGACTTCCAGAACATCACCAGTATTGATTGTGTCACTGTCACCTGCACCGCCAGCCAGACGCGTCATGTCCACGGTGAGCACCTTTGGTCGCGCAACCAACCGCATACTGGCTGGTAATTTCGGGCCAAAGAATGACTTCTCAGCGTAATAGTGATTCGCCCCATGACACCCGGTCAGCGAGAGGCAGATGATCGCCAATAGTCCCACGACCCGTCTCCCGTAGAAACACTTCACCGTCAATTCGCGCAAACATCCAGAGTTCCCTGCCCAGGGCAGTGGTTCTGAAATCGTATTCCTGCGATCGGAGTGACTTCGAAGCATGGATCACAACTTGTTTGACGCGAATCAAAAAAATCAACGAGGGCCTGCATCACTTCATGCGGCGATATCGCCTTCTGAATCTGATGTCAGTTCCCGGTCATGTCTGAAATTCGTGTGAGAGTCGAACGCAGGCGATCCGCAGAAACGGCTTTGCCTGCGCTGGAGAGAGGAATGTACGGTGGAGAATCTGGAAGGGTTAGTCGCTGGAAAACCGAGAGTAGGAGACCGATCGAATCTGAGTGTTTCGTGCCGGATTTCCTGATTTTCCAGATGACCTGCCGCACGCCGCCAGACAAATGAACGTCTCTTGATCGAGCAACAGGTCGAGTTTTACGGAAAAAACGGGGGTTCGGTCAAGACGAACCTGACGAACAGGGTTGATTCATAAGTCATTTGTTACAAATCACTTATGTAAACGGAGAGGTCTGCCGATGTCGTCCGGCTTCGAAATTGTGGCAACTTCTGCGCGTAATCGCTGCATCGCAGGATTTATTTTCGACGGGATTTACGTTCCGCACGCTTTTGCTTTGTCTGTTCATCGACCGCGCGGATGAGATTCAGAATGCTGCCGGGCAAATCCTGTTTCACCTGTTCGCGATCCTGGCTTCCTGCATTCTGAATGAGGTCCATGACCGCCGATGGCAGCGACGGCGGTTCCTCTGTGTACTGTGCCGGAGCGATGCGTTTGGTCAGATCGCCGAGCAGATTCACGCCTTCCGGCAACTGCAGCTTTGGTTCGGAAACAGTTCCCACCACACGCACCTGCATCGGTGCCTCCGACAGCTGCGACAACAGCACCAGTAACGGACGTCCGGCTGGCACAATTTTTGGCACATTCAGCGTGAGTAGCAGATCCAGCGATTCATCCAGTCGGACGATGCCGGACGACGTAATTGTCAGATCCTGAGAGAGCTGCGGCAGCAGGAACACCAGACTTTCATGTGCGATGCCGTCTTTTGAGACAGAAAACTCAACTGTCGAATCCTTGAGGACCTGAATCTGATCAGGCAGCGACGTGCCGCTCACCTGCCCGATCAGTGCAGTCAGTTGCCGGGTCCAAAGTTCCTTCAGTCGAGCTTCGAGAACATGAAATTCCGCGCGACCATGAATCGGGAAGTTTTTGCTTTCGCTTTCGCTTTCCCCGTGTTCCGTGCCTGAGATCTCGCCTGAATCCACATTTGATGCAGGATTCTCGTCGAGCGAAATATGTATCTCATCCAGCCAGACCGACGCACTTCCAGACAATTCTGTTGCCTGTGACAGCACAGGCGCGATCAACGCCAGATTCTGCTGCGTGTGCGATTCGGACAGCACTTCGTGGTTCAATACCTGAACAGGATCGATGTTAAGCATGCGACGACCATTGACATCCGGGCCGATATCTCCCGTGATTGTCAGTTGGCTGAGTTCCACAATCGGAATCGCTCGCCAGGGAACATTGAGCTCCAGCGAAGCGTTTTCGATGCGAAACGACAATTCAGACTTCGACGCCTTAGCCCTGCACTTCAGGGGCCACTGACCATCAGCGTTCAGATGCACCTGGAGGGACGATTCTACCAGTCGGATTTCCCCAATATGAATCGGGTCTGTGATAAAGGACAGCAGACCTTTCGCTGTTTGGATCTCCTTCACGGTCCACACGACCTGACCTTCCGCATCCGCCATGCGGACGCCGTGAAAAACCAGCGGAGCAAACCATCCACCCGTGGCCGATTCGGCCATGACCGTCAATTCTTCGTTTTCGATTGCTGAATTCAGCAGGCTGTTTCGCATGGCCGTTGCGGTCAAGACCGTCGGTGCCACGCAGACACCGGCGCTCAGTATGGAGAGAATGATCGATGTTGCCACGACGCCACGCCGATTCCAGAATTGCGATTTTCCATGCGCAGGTATTGTCTGAGCCGTTTTTTTTGAGACGTCCTCTGTCTTCATCTGCGATACTCTCCGTTCAAGACCGTGAACCGTTCTGCGCAGCCAAAACGCCGATTATCAGCGATTCGCGTTGCCAGCGGCATTCTAACATGGGCCCGCGTCGAAAGTAACGGTTTCTGTGTTTCAGGAGAAGAACGGGTGCGGGCGCCGATTTCCGTAGGTCCTGCTTGCCGACCAGGACTTCGCGGCCACGCCGCGACCAGCGATGATTCGCGGTCGAAAAGACAGCCAGGCGGCGACGTGGATCTGATGTGCCACCCATGGCGGTTCGCCCTTCGGCGAAAGTCCTTTCCGGCAGAAAGGATCTACTTTAACAGCCATCCGCGACTGCACCCAGGTGAGCGTCGCGGCGTCAGCTCGTTTTGAGTCAATTTGTCAGACAGCACCTTTGCGGACTGCAGGCTAATTCCACCGACTACGGCTCTGTCAACCCAGCGAATTGGGGGTTGAATCTGTAGGCCGGACCAAGCGGACCGCCGTTCCGGCAGGTCGCCCCGATGCCGGAACTGCGCTTCGCTTGGTCCGGCCTACCTCAAAATCAAGGCTTGACAGTGAGCGACGGGCGGACGTTTCGTTCCTGTTGCGTGCTGCAACGACAGGAACACTCACGATTCGTTCGAAATGCCGGTTTCCTTCGCTTACACTCCGAAAGTGGCGAAGATCCCACTATTCTGCTGTCAATCGCGTTTCGGTATGCCGTCCTTTATTGAGATATTTGATCGACTATGAATCCAACTTCGCAGGAAATACTTGCCACGGTCTTGTTCGCCCTCGCCGTGCTGCACACGTTTTTTGTTAAGCGATTTGCTCACTGGGCTCATAAGTATCCGGAAGGCTCCGTCGGCGAGAACGTGCTCCACTTTCTTGCGGAAACGGAAATTGTGTTCGGGGTCTGGGCCGCAATCCTGGTCATCGGCATCGCCCTATTAAACGGCTCCATTCAAGACGCGGTGGCCTACGTCGAAAAACTCGGCGGCAGCGCTGATCCCGCCGAGGTCGAGAAGCTCGGTTCAGTTGCCGAAGCCGTCGCTTACGTCAAAGGAACCACAGACAGCTACAAGGAACCTAAATTTGTCATGATCGTCATGATCATTGCTGCGACAAGGCCTGTTGTGAACATGGCTGAACTGCTGATTCTATGGATAGCACGCCTGCTTCCGATGCGGGAAAGTGTCTCGTTCTACATCGCCGCGCTGTCTTTCGGCAGCCTGTTTGGATCGTTCATTACTGAGCCCGCAGCGATGACGCTGTTGGCAATGCTGCTGCGACGGCGATACTTCGATCAGAACATCGGCAGGATGCTGGCCTACGCAACAATTGGACTGCTATTCGTCAATGTGTCGATCGGCGGAACTTTGACGCACTTCGCAGCCCCTCCGGTCCTGATGGTGGCCAGCAAGTGGAGTTGGGGAACCTGGTTCATGGCCTCCACGTTTGGCTGGCGAGCTGCCGCCAGCTGTCTATGTTCCACGCTGCTTGTCACTCTATGCTTCTGGAAACAGCTCAGAGCTGTCGAAGCAGACACAACGGAACACCAAGCCATCCCGGCATGGCTGACCTGCCTGCATCTGGTCTTTCTCGGAGCCGTCGTTGCGTTTGCTCATCATGCCGATGTGTTTGTAGGGATCTTTATGATTTTCCTGGGACTGGTGGCTGCGACTCAGGAGTATCAGGAACCTCTCAAACTGAAAGAAGGGCTGCTCGTCGGATTCTTCCTTGCTGGTCTTGTCACACTGGGGTCACTGCAGAATTATTGGCTGAAGCCGCTGATCACCAGCCTGGATGGTGCACAACTGTATTTTGGCGCCACGGCGCTGACTGCGATTACGGACAACGCCGCTCTGACTTTTCTGGGCTCGCAGGTCGAAGGCATCTCGAGCGACCTGAAGTACGCACTCGTTGCCGGAGCGGTCACAGGGGGTGGTCTGACGGTAATCGCCAACGCTCCGAACCCCGCAGGTGCCGGGATTCTGCAGTCATCGAAAGCGTTTGGCGATGATGGCATTCATCCGGTATTTTTGTTTCTGGGTGCCACACCGCCAACTCTGATTGCGATCGCATTTTTCTGGCTGATCGGGTGATGGCACGCGGAGTAGCGTCAGCCATCCGGTACTTTGCGATTGTTGCGCAACGACGACCACGCAATGTACCGGCAAGCTGACGCATTGCCGCTCGCCAGCACCAGATCTCAGATCGCTCGCAGCACAGCGGCAGCACTCTGGCCCATCGCTGTGCGATTGACCGTCACGGCCGTGCGGTTTCTCATGCGGACGGCCTCACCACGCACAACATTCAGGCCACAACGTGGGTCCGGGATTTCGTAGTTGAGTGTGGCGGGAACGTAACCGTTCTTGAGTGACAACAAAGTCCCTGCGAGTTCAACCGCACCGGCACCAGCATCAAAATGACCGACATAACTCTTCAATGCCGTCACCGGAACGTTCATAATGTAATCTCCAAGCACGCGATGATAGGCTCGTGCTTCGACAATGTCATCCGGCTGAGTGCTCTTGCCCTGAGCATTGATGTGCCCCAGTTCATCCGGCCGCACGCC
>JAYUVA010000539.1:0-3914 GCA_043754375.1 Candidatus Kuenenia sp.
AAAAAAAATAGGTCCTATAGGTCTTATACGACCTATTCTTTTCCGCACCAAACGTCAGCCATCAATCATTCCCCCGAACCTGTCGTCGGGCTTTTGACATCCTTTCGCGCAGGCCGCCTTCTTTCAGAAAGGCCTGTTCCAACTGTCGGATCTGTTGATCCAGCAGATAATTGGCCTGATGAATGAGGCAGATGATGATGTTGGCCACCACATTGCCAGGCCGGGATTCAAGATAGGGCTTATAGGTCGTATAGGACTCATCGTCCTTTCTTCCCTGCTTGCGAACAAACAGCGCCTGTTCACTGTTCTTATCCCACAGCAAACCTTCATTTGTTCGCAGAAAATCACGGTAATCTTCCAGCAATTCTTCCAGACTGGCTCGGGCGACATTCATCAGTTTGATTTCCATTTCTTTGGAAGTCCCTGAAGCCATGCTGCCTTCGATGATGTTCTGCTTGCCCGATCGAGCTGCCTGCACCATTTGGTCAACCGTGCGATCCCGTTTGTCTAAGAACCGCTTGCAGAAGTACACCGTAGCGTCGTAAACAATCAGCGACTTCCGACATGACAACAGATCCTGGTAACCGCCATGCGGTGGGATAAAACGGGATGTCATCGGTGAAATCCTTTTTCAAAAGACAAATATGTCGCATACGACTCATAGGACCTATTGTCTTCTGTCATTTTTCGGGCTGAATCCTTGTCAGAAAAGTTACCCTGTTTTTTTGACAAGAACAAGTCGCTGATGGTTCGGTTTTGGACTGTCGCCGATTCCGCGCCAAAGTAGCCGTCACGCTCCGCCGTGACGAGCATTATGGATCGCCACACCGCACAGGCACGCTCTCCCCAAATCGAAACGACGCAGAACGTGGAAACAGCCGGCCTGTGGGGCCTGTAGTGCCAGTCACCGGAAAACGGTGCCAGTCACCGGAAAACGCCAGTCACCGGAAAACGCTGCACACACCCTACTTCGGCTTTCGCTGGTGGCTTGGCGCGGGCTTCGTCCGCAACCGAAACAAGTAAGCAGATTTTGCTGAAATCTGCTGTGCCGACTTCGGCGAAGTCGGCCTACATTTGGTCAACCTCAAAATGATGCGTTGCCCAAAACCCTCTCGGGAATATTCAACTCTCAACTTTTGCAGAGCAGAGGTCTCTGCGCTTGCTTTGCCCGCATCACGGAGGAGAGCGTGAAAGCAATTTCAACCATGGATTTCGCGGATTTCACAGGTCAAGGACAGTGTGACTTATCCGTGGCATCCGCGACATCCGTGGTCAAAAAACCGCGATTGGAAGGACAACTGCACCCGCTTTGCGTCACGTGGAGTTTCATTTTTGCGAGGAATAAACCGGGTTTGGGAGTTTGCTGTGCGTAAAATTGAGAATGCTTGACAGGGTTGCCGCTCCTTTGTCACCCTGAGAAACAGTAGATGCAACTCGATTTCCTCACATCACTTCCTGCCTTCAAATATCAAGGTTGACTGCCATGACCACGAGTCGCTGTGTGGCTGCATTCGCCGTAACGGTCCTGCTGACGACTTTTGTCGAAGCGCAGGATGGGATCCAGTTCAATCGTGACATCCGTCCAATCTTCATGGACACGTGTTTGACGTGCCATGGACCTGACAGTGCGGCTCGCAAAGCCGATCTGCGGATGGACAAGCGCGATGCGGCCATTGAACATGGTGCGATTAGTCCGGGAAAACCGGACGAGAGCGAAATGATCCGCCGCATCCTGAGTGACGATCCGGAAGAGATCATGCCTCCTCCGGAACTCAAAAAGCCGCTCAGTCCTGCGCAAAAAAAACTGCTCGTTGACTGGATTCAAAGCGGAGCCGAGTATCAGCAGCACTGGTCCTACATCGCGCCAGTGCGGGCGGCGGTTCCCGCTGTGCCGGAATCAGTCAGGGGCACGCATGCGAACTGGCCAGAGAATCCGATCGACAATTTCGTGTTGCAGAAGCTGGTCGCAAACGGTCTGTCACCGGCGGTCGAAGCGGATCGCCGTACGCTCGCGCGGCGGGTGAGTCTGGACATCACAGGACTGCCTCCGACGCCGGAAGTCGTCCAAGGCTTCGTCAACGATCAAGCGCCCTACGCCTATGAGAAGCTGGTCGATTCGTTGCTGGCAAGTCCGACATGGGGTGAACATCGCGGTCGATACTGGCTTGATTATGCTCGATACGCTGACTCACACGGAATCCACTTTGACAACTTCCGTGAAATGTGGGCCTATCGCGATTGGGTGATTAAGGCTTTCGATGAGAATATGCCGTTTGATCAGTTCACGATTGGAAACCTTGCCGGCGACCTGTTGCCAAATGCGACGCTCGATCAGCAGGTGGCATCCGGTTTTAACCGCTGCAATATGACGACAAACGAAGGCGGGATCATCGATGAAGAGTACGCAGTGCTCTACACCCGCGACCGGACGGAAACCGTGTCGGCCGTCTGGATGGGACTCACCGCTGGCTGTGCCACATGCCACAGTCACAAGTTTGATCAGCTCAGCCAGAACGAGTTTTATCAGATGGCTGCGTTCTTCAATAACACGACGCAAGCCGTCCGCGACGGAAACATCAAAGATACGCCGCCGATTATCGCCGTGCCGATGGAAGCCGATCGAAACCGGTTTGAAGCCTTGCCGCCGCTGATTACGGCTGCTCGTGCGGCAGTTGAAGAACGACGAACTGTGGCCCGCGCCGAATTCGATACCTGGGCAACCAGTGCAACTCCCGCGACGTTGGGCGAACCGGTTTCTGCGGAAGGAGTGCATCTGCTGGCAGAATTGAACGAGGGCGAAGGCAAGTCGCTCGGTCTGACCCTCGATGACAGTCCCGTCGAAGTGACGCTGAATGATTCTGCGAGTTGGACCGACGGCTTAAACGGCAAGGCGCTCAATGTTCAGGGTGCCGCGTGTGAACTGTCCGATGCTGGCGATTTCGAAGGCGATCAACCGTTTTCGTGTGCGGCATGGATTAACGTTCCGGCAAACGACGGCAACGGGGCCGTCTGCGCGCGGATGGATGCCGGCCCTGGATATCGCGGCTGGGATTTCTGGATGCAACAGCGCCGCATCGGGATGCACATTATCAGTGCCTGGCCGGAGCAGGGCATGAAGGCTGTGAGTACGGCTCAGGTGCCAGCGAACGAATGGGTGCATGTTGCGGTGACATACGACGGTTCGCGTAAGGCGTCTGGAATTCAGATTTTCATCAACGGAACCGTGCAGGAAAAGAACATTGAAAACGATAAGCTCGACGGTTCCACAATTCGCACAGAAGCTCCGTGGAAGATCGGATCGCGTTCCGTGAGCGAACCGTTTACCGGTTCGATCCAGAATCTGCGAATTCAGAGGCGAGTGCTGTCGGCAGCGGAGGTCGATTCTCTGGCAAAGCTCAGCCGGTTTCAGGCGACACTGGCAAAGGCCGTTGGTCAGCGAACGGCAGAAGAATCGAACGATCTGTACAACTTCTGGCTGAAGAAATTTGATACAGCGTTTACGGAACGAACGGCCAGCCTCGCGGCGCTGGAAAAAGAAGAAGCCGATATTCGAGCCCGTGGCACGATCGCGCATGTGATGCATGAAAAGAATGATCCGGCGACGGCCTATGTCTTATTCCGCGGCGAGTACGATCAGCGCCGCGATCAGGTGTCTCCGGAGACGCCCAGTGCATTTCCTCCCTTTCCGAAAGACGCACCGCGCAATCGGCTGGGGTTCGCGAAATGGCTGCTGCAGCCTGAGCATCCGCTGACCGCTCGTGTCACAGTCAATCGGTTCTGGCAGGAGATTTTCGGCACGGGACTGGTCCGCACGACGGGCGACCTTGGCGTGTCCGGCGAGATCCCAATCAATCAGGACCTGCTCGACTGGCTGGCGGTCGAATTCCGTGAGGGCGGTTGGGACATGAAGCAGC
>JAYUVA010000540.1:0-4883 GCA_043754375.1 Candidatus Kuenenia sp.
GATCGGCTAAATGAAGCGATTGATCAGATTTTCGAGCATCTCCTGACGGCCGCTTGTGTTCGCTGCCGGTTGGCCCTTTTCGATGATGTAGGATTCCAAATCCTGCAGATTGGTCGTGCCGTTTTCGATCTTGCGACCAATACCGCTGTCGTAGCTGCTGTAGCGGTCGTTGACAAATTCCGTCAGAACGCCTTCAGCCCGGATTGCCGCAGCGATCTTCAGACCACGCGCAAATGCGTCCATGCCGCCGATGTGAGCATAAAAGAGGTCAATGGGATCAATGCTTTCACGACGGACTTTGGCATCGAAGTTGGTACCACCCGGGCTCAGGCCACCCTGTTTCATGATCACCAGCATCACCTGCGTGGTCAGATAAATGTCGGTCGGGAACTGATCCGTATCCCAGCCCAGCAGCAGATCGCCGGTATTCGCGTCGATGCTGCCCAGAACACCTTGAATCGATGCGTATTCCAATTCGTGCATCATAGAATGGCCAGCCAATGTCGCATGATTCGTTTCGATATTCAGCTTCACCACGTCCAGCAGTCTATATTGACGAATGAAGTTCAGACAGGCCGCTGCGTCGAAGTCATACTGATGCTTGGTGGGCTCTTTGGGTTTCGGTTCGAACAGGAACTGGCCCTTGAAGCCAATGGACTGGGCATAGTCGTTTGCCATGTGCATGAAGCGCGCCAGATGATCCAATTCGCGTTTCATATTCGTGTTGTAGGAACACATATAGCCTTCTCGACCACCCCAGAACACATAGTTTTCTCCTCCGAGATCATGCGTGACTTCGATGGCTTTTCTGACCTGAGCTGCTGCATATGCAAAGACATCTGCGTTGGGGCTGGTTGCGGCACCGTGCATGAAGCGCGGGTTTGAAAACAGGTTTGCTGTGCCCCAGAGCAACTTGATACCGGTGCTCTTCTGTGATTCCTTCAGTTTGCGAGCGACAGCGTCCAGATTGAAATGACTTTCGCGAAGTGTCGCACCTTCCGGTGCGACGTCGCGATCATGGAAGCAATAGTACGGCACTCCAAGCTTTGTCATAAATTCAAATGCGACGTCCACGCGACGCAGTGCATTGTCCAGAGAATCCGTACCGTCGTCCCACGGACGATTCAACGTCGGCGCGCCGAATGGATCTGTTCCGTTACCGCGAAATGTGTGCCAGTAGCACACGGCAAACCGCAGCCAGTCATTCATCGATCGGCCTTCGACGATTTCGGCGGCGTTGTAGTGCCGAAACGCGAGCGGGTTTTTGGACTGCGGTCCTTCGAACCGGATTTGATCGACTTCCGGGAAATACGTGGTCATTGCTTGTTGCGCTTTCAGATTTTCCACTCGGCTTGGCGGTAATGCGTACCCGACCGACTGGGAGAACTATTCCGGAAACAAGAATCGTGACTTACATCAGAGGGCAGGAAATGCCAAGTTTAGCAGTCTGCAAAGCGGATTGAAGGGAAGACGGTACGCTGAATCAATTTATTGATGGTGGCAACCCTGCGTCAGCATGTTCGTTCCCTATAGTCTTCCCTGTGTCGCGAAAACACCGCACCGCCGCAACCTGAACGGATCGGTAACTCTGAAGCAGATTGAGCTGATCTAAGAGGTTCTTCGGATTGAATTTTTAACATAAACCCGATACGTTTCAGCGTTTGAAGCCGAATTGGTGCGATACTGCGGGATGGAATGGCATACTGCCTGGCGTTTGAATCGTGTTGGATTCTCGCCTTGGTTTCACTTGCAGCCTCCTGCCCTGTCTCCTTTCTTGACCTGCTTTTCAGGCCGATCCATGCTGTTCAAAAGTCTCGGCGACCTAGCCGCTCACAAAGCCGTGCTGATTTTGCTGGGCTGGACGGCACTCTTGGCAGTCTGCATCTGGGCCGCGCCCGATCTGAGCGAAGTCGCTCAAAACGGCGAGTTTAAATTTCTGCCCGAGGATGCTGCAAGTCGAGTCGCAGAAGCCAAATTCAAAGAGGCATTTCCCGACGATCTGGCCCAAAGCAATATCGTGCTTGTCGTAAGCAGGGAACAAGGTGAAGGCCTGTTGCCTGAAGATTACGAATTCCTTTCGAAGTGGGTCATTCCCGAGCTCCGCCGGATTGCCGGACTGCCAACTGTTGAAGAGTCGAGTGAAGTTGCGGAAGACCCGATTGCGGCTGAGGCGGCAGCGAAAGCACGCGTGGCTCACGGCATCGACTCGTTTGAAGATAAACGAGTTGGCGAGATGTACATCAGTGACAACAAGCAGGCGACGTCGATCGTGTTGTCGCTGCGGACCGAGTTTCTCGATCAGTCAAACTCAAACCTTGTCGATGTAGTGGAAACGTTTGTCAACAAACTGAAACATACGCCGACAGATACAAACGAGCCGTCGCTTCCGGCGGGATTGGAAATCGCGTTAAGCGGCACGGCTACGTTTGGTCGCGACATGATTCAGGAATCCCGCAAAAGTGCGAAATCGACGGAAAAATGGACAGTCATTCTCGTTGTGGGACTGTTGATCGTCATTTATCGCGCTCCGGCACTGGCGATGATTCCGCTCATCACCGTGGCGGTGTCCACGATCATTTCATTGAAACTTCTGATTCTGATGGCACAAGCGGGCTGGATCACGCTCTTCAACGGGATCGAAACATACGTCACCGTCCTGGTGTATGGAGCAGGCGTCGATTACTGCCTGTTTCTGGTGGCGCGATATCGCGAAGAACTGGATGGCGGACTGACAATCGAAGACGCCATTTCCGGTACGCTGGAACGTGTGGGTGCCGCGCTCACCGCCAGTGCCGGCACGGTTGTGTGTGGTATCGGAATGATGATCTTTGCGGAGTTCGGAAAATTTCGCGAAGCGGGGATCGCAATTTCTTTTGGCCTGACCGTCTGCCTGTTTGCTGCTTTGACTCTGACGCCTGCCATTTTGCGACTCGCAGGTCGCTTCGCCTTCTGGCCAAGCGCGTCACGCGCGACGTCTCGCAATGACACGGGTTTTCTTTCCAGCACCGATCTGACTTCACGGATCAAGCGCGCCAACCTCCTGACTCAGGGCTGGCAGTGGATCGGAGAGGTCATTGAACGCCGCGCTTGGATGGCATGGACGCTCAGTATTGTGCTGATGTTGCCGTTCGTGGTGGCAGGCGTATTGTTCTTTGGCAATCTGAGTTACGGGTTGCTGTCGGAACTTCCGGACACTGCCTCCAGTGTCTACGGGGCCCAGGCGGCACAGCGACATTTCCCTGCGGGTGAAGTGGCTCCGCTGAAAGTGCTGATACAAGTCAAGGGGATGGACTTCAGACCGATTCAGGGAGAATCGGAACGTCTTGTTGAGCAGCTGACAGACAACCTCATCCGTCAAAAGGACTCGTTGGGGTTGTACGCCGTGCGCTCATTGGCTGCTCCGAAAGGACAGCGCGAAATGCCGGTGTTAAGTCTCAGTGAAAGGCCTGCCTATAAAGTATTTGTGCGGAGAGAATTCGTTAGCCCCAACGACAGCTCCATCATGAGGGTCGTGCTGATTTTCAAAAATGATCCATTTTCGCGGACCAGCATCACTGACTACCGCAATCTGCGTGATCGCATCCACGACCACCTGCCCGAAGGTCTGAAGGATGCCAATTTGTATTTTGTCGGCTCGATTCCTCAGATCAGCGACCTGAAAGATGTTACCGATTCAGATCAGATCCGCATTGACGCACTCGTACTGGGAGGCGTGTACGTCATTCTGGTCTTGCTGCTGAAGAGACCAGGTGTCTGCGCCTACCTGATGTTCACTGTTTTCTACAGTTATCTGGCCACGCTGGGTTTCACGTACATGGTATTCTGGGCGACATCTGCCAACCCGTCAGAGTTTGCTGGACTGGACTGGAAAGTGCCCATGTTCCTATTCACGATCCTGATCGCAGTCGGTGAAGATTACAACATCTTCCTGATGGCCAGAATCGAAGAGGAACAGAAAGTCCACGGCCCTGTGAAAGGGATCATTGTGGCCCTTGAACGTACGGGCAGCATCATTTCCAGTTGTGGCATCATTATGGCAGGCACGTTTTGTTCTCTCATGGCAGGAAGTCTTGTGGGGATGGACCAATTGGGTCTCGCCCTCGCCGCAGGTGTCCTGTTGGATACATTTGTGATCCGCCCGGTGATGGTGCCTTCGATGCTCATCCTGCTGAGCACCGGACGTCTGGGGATCCTGAGTCGTTGGGGCGGTTTCCAAAAAAAAGTGGCAGTGAACGTGCTGCCCACTGAGACCGTCAAGTCGCCCGCTGCGTAAGATCTCTGCCGAACCTTCCTGCTGCCGCCGGGTCCTGTCGTGTGTGAACGTTATTCGCATCTGAATTGCTTGAACTCCGCCACTGCGGCAGTTTTTGCCGGAATTCCGAAAACACGGACGCCGGATGCAAAAACGCAGCCGCGTTGACAGTGTTTCGAGGTTGGCCAATAATTCGCGGAACAGGAAGATGGCGGGTGCGGGAAACTTTTTCCTGTAGTTAGACGAGGCCGCTGGCGAACTGCGGTAATTAACGGCAACTAGTTTGCCCTGAACATCAATCCTGAACCACCAACGGCTGAATCGCCGACGACACTTTTCTGGGACGCATTTGACTGCGTTTCGCTTGAAATCATTAGAGGAGAACAAATTAATGGCTGGTAATCTGCATGAATTCACTGACGCGAACTTCAAATCCGAAGTTCTGGAATCTTCCGAACCTGTGTTGGTGGATTTTTGGGCTCCGTGGTGTGGCCCATGCCGTCACTTAATGCCAACAGTCGAACAGCTGGCAGGCGAGTATGCGGGTCGCGTCAAGATTGGAAAAGTGAACACAGACGACAATCATCAGACTGCCGCCGGGTTTGGAATCACCAGTATTCCAACCGTGATG
>JAYUVA010000541.1:0-5487 GCA_043754375.1 Candidatus Kuenenia sp.
CGCGCCGGAAGGCGCGACTTCAACCGCAACGAAGAGGAATGGGCGGCCACGAGGGCCGCACCCAACGCAGCCACCACCAACACTCGGCGATATCATCGGTGCTTTCAAATCGCTTACCACCGTCGAATACATCAAAGGCGTGAAAGAAAAAGGATGGCCACAATACAAACACAAATTATGGCAGCGGGATTATTTCGAAAAAATTATTCGAGATGAAATTGCGTTTCAAAATATAACTGCATACATCATCAATAACCCTAAAAGGTGGGAGGAGAAAAAAAGAAATAAATAATTATCATCATGCGTGAAATATAAATTATTTGTTATGACATTTGGAGTGTTGCTAATTGTGAAATAAACCCTGATTAGTGAGCAAACCCGCAACCCGCAACCCGCAACCCGAAACTGCCAACTGCCAACTGCCAACATGCAAATCAAATCCTTGTTTGAATCCGATGTCACTCGCGACATTCCTCCTGTTGTGTATTTCCACGAGCAGAGTCCTGCAAAGCTTGCGGATGAAGTCGGCGAATACATCGTCACGGGCGGCTGGCCGGCGGAGCATCCCAATAAGAAGCGAGTTCCCAACGGCATCCATGAGGGATACGTCCGCCTGCTGAACGCCATTGTCAGCGAACTGAAGAAACCGCACGGACCCGATCTGCCCAACATCTGGATCTCCGGTTTCTACGGCTCGGGGAAATCGAGCTTTGCCAAACTGCTCGGCATGGCACTGGACGGTGTGTCTCTGGCTGACGGCACTTCATTGTCCGAAGTCTGGCTGAACCGAAACACGTCTCCGCTGCGGCAGCAGATGGTGGATGCGTGGAAAGCACTTCGATCCACGATTGATCCCATTGCCGTCGTCTTCGACGTCGGCGGTGCCGCAAAGGACAACGAACATGTCCACGCCACCGTCATCCGCCAGGTGCAGGCTCGTCTGGGATACTGTGCCACGGATGCCAACGTGGCGGACGGGGAACTGGACGTTGAACGCAAGGGTGACTGGCCGCAATTTCTGAAGACAGCCAAAGAGGCTCTCGGTGGTCCGTGGAGCGAACGAGTCACCGACCCATTCGCGGAAGACAACTTTTCGCTCATTATGCACCGCATGTACCCGGACCTGTTTATCGACCCGATGAGTTGGTTCACGAGTCGAGCTGGAACACATCGTCGGAACGAAAGCCCATCGGATGCTGTTGAAGCCATTCGCGACATGATTCGGTTTCGAAAACCCGGCGCGACCCTGTTTCTGGTGATCGACGAAGTTTCGCAATACATCGTCTGGAACAAAGACCGCATTGATCGACTACGAGCATTCGCTACCGAACTCGGGACGCAGCTGAAAGGCAATGCCTGGCTGATTGCCATCGGTCAGCAGCAAATCGACCAGGGAGCCGACGATACGTTTCTGGTCTGGCTGAAAGACCGCTTTCCGGAAAAGCTGCGCGTCCACCTTGCCCCGACCAATATTCGCGACGTCGTTCACAAGCGACTGCTGAAAAAGAAAAAGCAGGGCGAAGACACACTGGCCGCACTCTTCGACAAGCATCGGCCGGACCTCAAGCTCTACGCTTATGGCTGCGAAAACGTATCGGCCGAGGAATTCATCGAAGTCTACCCGATGGTTCCCGGACAGATCGACATGCTGCTGCAGATCACCAGTGCGCTGCGAACTCGATCCGGCCGTTCTCAGGGAGACGACCAGGCGATTCGCGGACTCTTACAGCTCCTGGGTGAATTGTTTCGCTCCCAGAATCTGGCCGACATGGACGTTCTGTCCCTCGTGACTTTGGATCAGGTCTACGACGTCCAGCAATCTGCTCTGGACAGTGACGTACAGAACAGCATGGCCCGCGTCATGGAGCAATGTCGCAACGATGCGAATTCTCTGCTGATCCGGGCTGCCAAAGCGGTGGCGATGCTGGAACTGATTCAGGAAACTGAAGCGACCACAGCCAAACTGGTCTCGCAGTGCCTTTTCGACCGCATGGATCGCGGCAACCAGGTCGATACCGTCACGGAAGCCCTGGAAGAACTGCGACGCCGTAACCTGCTCGGTTATTCCGAAAAGCAGGGCTACAAGATTCAGTCGTCGGCCGGTGAAGAATGGGAGCGCGACCGCCGCGAGATCTCCGTGCCGCGTGACGAACGCTGCACATTGATCATCGAGTCCCTGAAGCACCTGCTCGCCGATCCAGAGCGTCCAAAACTGAAGGGCCGTCCGTTTCAGTGGGCCGGAAATTTTTCAGACGATCGACGAATTCAGGATGTCCGCCTGCTGGATCCTCGCGATGACGCAGTCGTGCGAGTGGACTTTCGCTTTTTGACAAAGAGCGAACGCTCCGAATCCGTCTGGATCAAACAAAGCGATGAAACCTTCTTCAAAGACCGCATTGTCTGGGTCAGCGGCGACAATGACGCAGCCGAAGAAGTCGCCCGCGATCTGGCTCAGTCTAAGGGAATGGTCGCCAAATATGGCATGCGTAAAGAGTCACTGCCCAAACCGAAACAATTGCTCCTGCAGGATGAAGAGCATCGCTCGGAAGAACTCCTGGAGAAACTGCAGGAAGCCGTGGCGGAATCATGGACCTTCGGCGTGATTTACTTCCGAGGTGCCGTCATCGAGAACCGGGACAGCACAAAGTCGTTCTCCAAACGACTCACCAATGCCTCCGTCGAAATCCTGCCAAAACTCTTTCATGCCTTCGATGCCACGACGTTGACGCTGTCCGAATGGATGCCGTTGTTGGACAAAGATCTCATAGGACCGTCGATAAAACTCCTGCCCAATGAACTCGGCATGCTGGAACTCGACGGTGGCAAGTACGTAGCGTCCTGTGCCGGCAGCATTCCGCAACGCATTCTGACACAGATTGAAACCGAGCAGGGACTGTCCGGCGGAAATCTCATGTCCATCTTCTGCGGTCCTCCGTATGCCTATGCGCCGGATGTTGTGAAGGCCTGCGTGGCCGGGTTACTGCGAGGCAACAAGATCAAGATTCAGACTGACGCGGGCCTGGATATTCAGGCGACTCGCGATGCCGGAGCACGCGATGTCTTCGACAAAGACCGTGAGTTCCGCAAAGCCAGCATTTTCCCGATGGGGGAAAGCGAAATTCCGCCGACTGACCGTGCTCGAGTCTGCAGGTTCTTTGAAGAGCAACTGGCAGAAAAGCTCGACCGCGAGAACGCCGAAATAGCCGATGCCGTGATGCGGCGATTTCCCGAAGTCGCCCGCCGGTTACGCGAAGCCTTGTCACAGCATGATCAACTACCCGACCGCAAAGAGCATCCCGCCCCGCTGGTCAAACTGCAGGAAGCTCTGGAACGCTGCCTGCGACATATTCGCGAAACCGTTCCCACCGTTCGAGCCGTCAAAAAAGATCTGGAAGTCCTGCGAGATGGCATCAAGCTGCTGAATGTTCTGTACGCGGAACTTACCGCGGACGCTGTTCACAGTGTTCGAGAAGCCGCATCCGTCCGCGACCATGAACTGGCTCAACTGCGACAAGCGGATGCACTGCCCAGTGATCAGCAGGAATCGGCCGACCTGATTACTTCGCATCTGGAAGCCAATCGTCCATGGCGGGAAATCAGCGTCCTGCAGCAGTCGCTGAAGGACATTCGCGAAGCCTATCAAATCGAACGTATCCGACTTCTGGAATGGCAAGGCCAGCAGATAGAAGTCGCCAGAAAGAAGCTTCGCCAGCGTGACGGATTCAGCACGCTTTCATCGGAGAAATGTCACGGCCTGTTCAAGATTCTGGAAGGTGCCGCAGACAACACGACACCAGCCGCCATCGCTCCGGCTTTATCACAGCTTCAAGATCCATTCACGCTCCGACTGCAGCGAGCCGAAGTGGAAGCCAACGCAAAACTCGACAAGTTGCTGAGTGAAGGCGACAAGCCATTGATCGTGCCGATGGATTTGTCATTGCACAATCGTGAGATCAAAACCGAAGCCGACGTCGAAGCCCTCGTGACGGAAATCCGTGAACGGTTGATGCAACAGGTGAAGTCGGGGCAAAGGGTAAGGTTATTATAGTCAAGTTTACGCCTGCGATTGACCCCAACGGGGTCGCACCAATTGCGATTGACCCCAACGGGGTCGCACAACAAAGCCTGGGGTCGCCGTGACAACGGCGCACCCCAGGAAAGGTGGCCGATTGCGATTGAACCCCAACGGGGGTTCCACACCACGCGCATGATTCGCCGGTCGCCAATGTGGAACCCCGTTGGGGTTCGGATCTCTGTCGTTCCGTAACCTGGGGTGCGCCGCAAAGCGGCGACCCCAGGCTTTGTTGTGTAACCCGTTCCGGGTAAAAACACGCAATCTCTGGCCGCCCCCTCATCCGGCCTGTCGGCCACCTTCTCCCCCGGACGGGGGAGAAGGGACTTGTTGAAAACTGAAAACTCCCCTCCCATGACCCCTGAAGCCAAATCGAAACTCTCCAAAATCATTCGCGGAACCCAGGGTTCTGCAAACGTGGGGCTGCGCGGGAAGTTGCTGAAAGATCTGGAGGACGAAACCAAACGCCGGTATCATCTCACTATCAAACAGCTCAGCAACGCCGGACTCGATGAAGCCCACTCGGCTAGACGAAAGCGGCTGGAAGACTGGATCGCCGAACAGGTGCGAGCCGAATCCGGTAAGAACAAACGAACGGCTGATGACTTTCTCCTTCAGGTCGTTCGCCAGGCCGCCTACACGCTGCTCAACCGCATCGTCATCCTGCGACTTATGGAAGCCATGAACCTGCGCGCTGTGCCAGTCGTTACGGGCGGCTGGAACAGTCGAGGCTATCGGGATTTTCGTCAGCTGGCTCCAGCGTTGTGCCGACAGCAGCAGGATCCGACCGAAGGCTTTTCATTTTTGCTGCAGCTGGTGTTTGAAGAACTGGCGATGGACATGCCGGGACTTTATGGCTCGGCGGGTATCGCCGATCTGATCCCGGTACCGCCGGAAACACTGCGAGCAGTCATCGAAGCGTTTGACGATCCGGAGCTGGAAAGCTGCTGGACGGACGACATGACTCTGGGCTGGGTCTATCAGTACTGGAACGATCCGGACCGGGAAGCACTGGATGCCAAGATTAACGACGGCGGCAAGATTGAACCGCATGAGATCGCCAGCAAGACTCAGATGTTCACCGAACGCTATATGGTCGACTGGCTGCTGCAGAATAGTCTCGGCCCGATGTGGCTGGCGATGTGCCGCAAACATGGGTGGACACCCGAGTGTGAATCCTGCGGTACACTGGACCGCCTGGAACAGCGACGCATCGAATGGCGAGCGAAACGGGATGCGGGTGAAGTTTCCCTCACCGACCTGATGCCGCTGCACACCGACGAAGAACGCCGCTGGGCGTATTACGTGCCGCAGCCCATCCCCGATGACGCGGTCGAACACGCCCCCGACTCCGTCCGCGATTTGAAGATCCTCGATCCTGCTGTTGGCTCCGGGCATTTCCTTGTCGTCGGGTT